>CALBXN010000154.1 GCA_937890485.1 uncultured Treponema sp. | reverse complement strand
TGTTGAAATAAAAATTGTTTCTGAATCTCATGGAAAAATTGTTTCATCGGAACCTTTGCCTCCTGGAAAAAAGGGTTTGATTATGGCAAGAGGGGATCAAATTATGAAAGGATATTTTAATCGTCCAGATTTAACTGAACAAATTATTGATAAAGATGGTTGGTTAAATACAGGTGATTTAGGAATGTTGAGTTATGATAACGAAATTAAAATTACAGGTCGTGCAAAAGATACTATCGTTTTACTTGGTGGTGAAAATATTGAACCTGCTGTAATTGAAGATGAATTAAAAGGTAGTGAATTTATTGAAAGTGCTGTTGTTTTAGGTCAAGATAAAAAATACCTTGCAGCTTTGATTGTTCCTGAAAAAGAAGCAGTAATGGAATGGGCTGCAGAAAATGGTGTTCCAAACGAGTATTATGAAGGTGTTCTGGAAAGTGCTGAAGTAAAAAATCTTATTCAAAGTGAAATTGATAATAAAATAAATTCTTCAAAAAGTTTTAGAACCTGCGAAAGAATTTACAAATTTGCTTTACTTCAAGAAAGTTTCAAAGTAGGCGAAGAACTTTCTGCAAAACAAGAAATGATGCGTCATAATATTGCAGAAAAATACAGAAAGCAAATTGAAAAATTGTTTTCAGAATAGGGCTCTACAGAATTTTGTAAAAATAATTAGTACCAGAAAAATATGTTATTCTAAAAAAAACAAACTGCATTGCTCCCTTGACGCTTCGCTAGACGGTCGCACTACAGTTTGTTTTTTTTAGTCTAATAAGTTTTTTGATTTAATTTATTTTTGCAAAGTTCTTTCGTTCTAGTAGAGAGCTGCGCTACGCTTGCAAGGCTTCGCTTGGTTATTTTTCTGCTACGCCAGTTTTTTTCTGCATCTATTGTGATTTTGCAAAGTTCTTTCGTTGGGGAGAAATGATGTTATTTTGCTAAGGCTTTTATTTCCTCGACGGAAAGATTTGTTGCTTTTGAGATGTTTTCAATGGAGATTGACATTGAAAGTAAATTCTTAGCAGTTTCGATTTTTGCTTGTTGAGAACCTTGCTGAATACCTTGAGAAATACCTTGTTCCATACCATCTTCGTAGGCTTCTTGTCTTTGAACAGCGATATCTGTGTCATAGTCGTATT
>CALBXN010000153.1 GCA_937890485.1 uncultured Treponema sp. | reverse complement strand
TTGTAACTGTGGCGTTATTAGTTACACTAAGTGTACCAATTGTACCAGTACCTGTAACATTCAATGTTGCAGTCTTAGTTGTACCACTCATTGTTGCATTAGTTGCGTTAATTGCATGTGTTCCAGCTGCTATACTTTCTGCTTCTAATGTTACACTTGATAACTTATGTCCTGTTACAGCTCCTGTTAATGTTGCACTTGATATTGACTTATCAATATCTCCACCATAACTATCCGATGTAGTTCCTGTTACCTCAAGTGCATCATTTTGCTTTTTAAGATTTACATTTTGAGATGGAGAAGTTACTTCCAATTCTGGTTTATGTTGGTCAACATAGAAATATGGAGAATCATATTCTGCGCTATTTCCTGCTTCATCTGTTATTGATACTTTTACATACCAAATACCATCTGTATCAGAATCCGTAAAGACGAAAGGACCTTTTGAACCTGTACTTTCTGCCATCTTCATTACAACTGTTCCAGAGAAAGATTTACCTCTTGTAAATGCACCTTTTGCATTCCCATCAGTTAAAGAATAATCTACAAATTTATCTTGCTCTGCGTCATAATAATAGAATGTATAATCAATATTTTTTACACCAGATGTTGAATCTGCGTAAGTTACAGAAACGCGAGGTTTATCAGTTGTTTTTGAAGTTTCAATTGTTGCATTGTTAGTGTCATCATCAGAAATATCTGTGAATGTTACACTAGGAGCCTCAGTATCAAGAGTTGCAGTAAATGTTTCTTGCACAGATTTTCCACAGCCATCTAGAGCAGTAACAAGAATTGTTAATTGGCCATCACCAACATTAGATGGAATTGCAAAAGACCAAACTGCTTCAGAAGAATCTGATGTTTCTGTATAAGTTCCAGACAAATTATTTGATGCACCTTGAATTTTTGCAGTAACTGATTTTACGCCACTAGCATCTGTTGCAGTTCCTTCAATTACAAAATTAGTATTGTAACTGCCAACAAATTTTTCTTCATATTCGTGTGATAATTGAGGTACATCTGTATCTACATATACTGTTATTGTTTTTTCCTCTGATTTATTACCTGCATGATCAAATGCCTGAATATAAACAGTATAATTACCTGCTAATTTACCTGTAAAATCTAAAGGAGAAGACCATGACATAACTCCATTTTCTATCTTTCCTATTGCAAGGATACTATCAGCATCATCTACACTTGTAATACTAGAACCAATCTTTAAGCGAACTTGGTCAATTCCACTAATACCGTTATCTCCGAAGCTCAAATCACCATCGGTAGCTGTTCCTGCAATTCTTAAAGAAGGATATTCAATATCTACATATGCAGAATCAGTTGCAAAAACATTCAAGACAGGAGAAGTTTTATCAACACAGTATGTTAATTCTTTAATACTTGTATTACCAATTTTATCAACTGCAACAATCTGAATTAAAACTTGTTCATCTGGAACAGGGAAAGAATAGGTAAATTTATATCCAGCTTCATCCTCTGTTAATCCATTTCCTATTGTCAAACTTTCATTGTTTATTCTAACAACGTCTATTCCATTTTTATCTATTACGCTTCCACTGATATTAAAACTATCACCAACATATTCATTGTTTACATTATTTACAACTAATGTTGGTTGCCCATCATCAATAGCAACATAATATGTTTTTTCTACTGCAATATTATTTACATCAATAATTTTGAAAGTAATTGTGTGTCGATCAAAAGATAAATTTTCTACAGAATATGTCATAATTTTTTGTGCAGAATTGACATTTATCATATTTCCATATTCGTTATCATCAATTTTTACACAGAAACCTTTTACAGAATCGTCATCTAAAACTGTAAAAATCATATTTGGATTTGAAGAACCAAAAGTACTTACAGCTTCTATAATTCCGTTATTATAAGACCAACCTGCTTCATCTTCATTAGCAAGAGCTCTAAAGTTAGAAGGAACTAAATCTGGGTTATCAGAAGCTTGGTTTATCATAGGATTTACTTCTTCTATTGTATAATTACCTGCGGCATCTACAGCTTTTATTCTTAGAGGAAGTTTTGTTTTATCTGTATAATCTGTAGTATCAATTTCAATTATCTTTCCATTTGAAAGTTCTGTGTCAATGAATTTATTTTGACTTGACCAATCTGCATTTTCTGCAAGTGAAGTATCAAAAGTATAATAAACAGATTGTAATTTACTATCATCTGTAACCTTTACATTTACTTTTATAGTTCCGTTTACAGTTTCTTCCTCTGTAGAATCTCCATCATTATCGTACATAATTAAAGGAGAAACTGTTGCTGTAACTTCTGGATTTGTTCCGTCTAAAGTAAATGTTCTAACAAAATCATCCTCGCCGGTTTCATTACCAGCAACATCTGTTGCTCTAAGTTTCAATTCATATTTCTTATTTTTTTCTAAATTTGAAAGTTCAATTTCAAAAGATGAAAGTTTTTCTGTTAGATTTACCCAATCTGATGTATTAGCCAATGTTCCGTCTAATAAAATTTGAACCTTGTTTTGATTATCATTATCAGATTTGTACAATTTATAATCTAATTTACTAATACCATTTGCGTCTTCAATATTTCCTTTTACTTTATAAACTTTAGATTCTACTATTTTATCATTTTCAAGATTATTAAAAATTATTTCAGGATTAGTTGTATCAATAACTAAAACACGAGAAATAACTGTAGTCAATGTAGAATCTGGGGCAGCAGTTAGAGTATATGTATATTCTCCATCATTTTCGTGAGTTTGTGGGTTTATTTCTACAGGAATTTTATAAGAACCATCTGCTGAAGGAGAAATTCTTCCTGAAAAATCTCTAGTTCCAGTACAATCATATTTTAGTTCAACAGGCTTACTTCCATCGCTAGAAGTTGCTTTCCCACCTAAGAAAGCCTCATCTGCTTGAACAGATTTTCCTGTCATATATCCACGATAATATGAACTAAAATCTTTTCCTTTTGCAAAATTTCCTTCAGAAAGTTTTGGAGCACCTGAAGTTACTTCAAAACGGCATTCATCAGAACCTTCGATATTTGAGTCTGTTTTGAAATATATTTTTACTTTATAGTATCCAGTTTGCCAGTTATCATTATTACCTGGATGTGAATCTATTTGAAAGTTCAAACTTTCGCCAACTGCTGTTAGTTTTACTTGCTTGTCACCTTCTTCACCTTCTTTTATGACACAAACTTCAAGTTTATTATCGTCTGTAAAATCTTCAAAATTTGTTGAAGTTCCATCAGCACTTTTTGCAACCCATACTGAAATTGAAGAATAATCTATCGCACTTTGATCAGTTGGTGGCATAATAGTTCCTAAAACAGGAGAACCAATTGCAATCCCTGATACACTATCTGGATTTTCTTTGCTTATGTTCAACCATTTTACCTGAGCTGTATCTTGTGCAAAAAACTTTAACCCAGGAAAACTATCTGCTTTTTTTTCAGGCTTATTATTATCTATTTTAATATTTTTAAGTTGTTCTTTATCAATTAATTCTGTTAAGTTTTTTTCTTTACCTTGATCTACATATCCTATAGAATTTATTGAAGGGAAAGATGGTGTTTCTGAGTGTTGAGCCGAAGTTGCCAATAATTTTCGAATATCGGAACTATGATAACAATATGTATTTACATTTCCACCTGCATCTTTTGCAACAGCATAATAAAAACATTCTATTTCTTCATAAAAAGGATTATCAAAATTTGCAGTAAATGTATTTGTTCCTTCTGCAACTTGTTCTTTTAAAATTTCACCGGATTCATCAACTAAATAAACAGTTACAGATTCTAGATTTGTTGCATCATAAACTTCACCTTTTATGTTAAAAGTTCTATACATATTAGGCCAGTTTGATTCACTGTATGAGTTAGGACTTGTTATCAATACTGTAGGGGCAGTATTATCAAGTGTGTAAACTACATCTGCTTTAGAATTTCTATAGGCATCAGAAACAGTTACAGTTACATTGTAATCTCCATCAAGCAAACCATCATTTTGAGGATTTATGGAAACAGAGAATTTATCACCTTCTACAGTTGCTGTGAATGATTTTTCACTTGTAGTTTTGATATTTTTGAAAGTAACAACACAACTAGCAACTTTTACTTCGTCACTAGCGATACCTTTAATAGTAAAACCACCTTTCAAAACACTTTTTGTTAAAGGGAATTCTATTTCTACTTTTGGAGCTTGCGTATCAACCGCTTTACCAAGACCTGGATCACATGTCATAAACAGTAGCGAAACTAACGCCACTAACATAACTTTAGTAAAAATTGCGAAACCTTTTTTTGTTAACATTTTCTCCCCCTATAACGACAAAAACTCGGACTCCTCCAATCCGAGATTTTGTCGTCTTTTTCATATTAAGAATCTATCTAATGTCCATTACCATTACCTATGTAATATGCAGCTCTATAATAACCACCACTAAAGTAAGCGTGGGCAGATTCACCCCAAGCAGAACCTGAAGATGGATTTGGATGAACTTCAACACTTGCTCTGTTATTAGAAACACTATGGGTAAGTGGAGCAGACATTGTTTCCCATCCACCCTCGTTATTTCCGTCATTATTCAAATCCAAAGATTTATCATAGAATGCCGTATTCAAACCATCAAAAGAACCTAAACTTGTTAAGTATCCAATGTAAGGAGTTGTTTCTCTAACTGTAATATCTACATTCATTGGTGAGTTTTCTGCTATAACTACACTTGGACCAAAAGTATATGCAGTTTTTCCATCTGGTGATGTATTTGTAGATTTTACATAAATCAACTCACCACGACCATTTACAAAAACAACATGTACATAACCTTTGCTATCTATTTGCATATCTACATAGTTACCATTTGTAGTTGTGTAGTTAGGGTCAGTTGAATCTGTTATAACACGTTGAATAGTCCAGTTATTTTCTGCCTTTTTAGGATTTTCAACATTTGCCCTAGCAAGTTTTACTACTTTATTTACAGAATCATAATATGCCAACACAGGAAAATATTTATCATTAGTTAAATCTATACCAACATATTCACCTGTAGCAGACGATCTTGTTAAACCATCCTTAAATACTTCTGATTCATATTCCATACCAAGAGTTATGTTTTTTGCTTCATCAGCTATAATATTTGTACCTTTAGTTTCATCTTTTGTTCCGTTTAAAGCAGCATAATCGTGTTCGTCATAAGTTCCATCAATATTAACCCAAGAAGCTTCAAAATTTCCTCGTCCAACATGATGCATATTCATGCTAATATTTGAATAGTGAATTGACATTGTATCTATATCATAATATGCAGTATGAATATAACCATCCATATTTATATCTTTTCTTACAAGTCTAAAGTTTTTAAACTGCTGAAATTGCTTGTCATGATACAGCAATTCATACCTAGACATATAATATTCTCTAAAGTCGGTAAAATGCTCTGAACCAAGAGAAGATATTTTAGGATCATATAAATGTAATCCTCCAGCATCTGCTCTATTTGCACTCCAATTGTTATAACTTCCTCCAGATTGATAGTTTGCCATGTATGCTACATTTACAATTGGAGCATCCCCTGTTCCAGTTACATAAATTGTTGTTTCCTCAGGTGAGTCGTAACCATTAAATACAGCAGTAGATGAACCTCCAGAATTTTTTTCTGCATCATAAATTGTTGTGTAATAAACGTTATGCATAGAATAGTTTGTATATGATGCGTAAAGTTTTCCACCATCGTCCATAGCCATTGCTGGATACGCTGGATTTTGAGCTAAGATTACACCTGTAGCACCTTTATCAGCATTTCCAAATCTATCAGTATCTTGCCAAACTCTGATAAAACGATCGTCGGTCCAGAATTTAGAAGTTGTATCTTTTGCTTCTACATTTGATTCTAAACTTCGTTCATTTGTATTATTCACAGAAGGAATATTATTTACTGTTAAGTGCAAATATCCATCTTTAGCAGTTTTTGGAACTGTAAATGTAATATTAGAGCCAGAAGTTTCGATACGCTCCATTGTAGCAAGTGTTGTACTACCATTTTTATCACTAGCAATAGTAAGTTTTATAGTACCAGCAGTAAGATTAAAACCTATCACTGTATTACCTTCTTCGCCTCGTAAAAGTGGATAAGAACCACTTCTAGTTCGCTTAGTCATGTAACCACCATTACGCTTAATATCAGTAATATAAGGCACTACATCCACAGTCATTTTACTGTAGCCCCAGTTAAGATTGCTAAATTTATTTTCTTCAGTTTTTGGAATATTATCTGAAGATTCATATTCTTTTTCTTCATTTTTATTAGTTGAAGCATCCTGTGTAATAACTGACACATTTACATTTTGAGAAGCTATAGAATTTGTATTCCATGGATATGCCCATTCAACATAATGACCAGAAAGACCTAATTCATCTTTGATTGTAGCTCCATTTTTTCCAACTAATTTATTGTTTTCCCAACTTGCTATAGAAACTATATTTCCATTGAGATTCAAACTAATTGAAGAAATTCTCTGGTCATCATAGCTTTCACCACGAAGAATAATTGTACCACTTACATCAGGATCATTTGCATCTGTGTTATCATAAGTAGAATTTTCACGAGGCTCAATATGACCTTGAACTATTTCATTTAAACCTGAGTCAAGAATAGTATATAAACTTCCTCTTGATTTATTTGAATTTTTAGATTCTTCTTTTGTTGTATTAAGTTCAAACAACTGAGTAACAGGTTTTACATTATCCTGATTATCAAGAATTAAACCAATTTCAGTTGTACCACTTGAAAGTGAAAGGTTTGCTTCTACTGAATCTTCTACCCAAACAGTATAAGTTGCCTTACCATCCTGTGGGAAATCAGTTATTGTAAATTTACCAGTTGAATAACCTTCGTTTGAAGTATTTGTAGTTACTTCTACATTAGATGAATTTCGATATTTCAAGAAATATTTAAGAGGTTCAGTTCCACCTGATACATTCACCTTAATTTTTAAGACATTATTTCTTACAGTAAATCCTGTATTAGAAATTTCATCTGAAGTATCAAATCTCTCTGATTCACCATCTTCATTTAATTCATCAACTACACAATTACCATCAGCGTTTACATCTGTTGCAAGCACAACTGAATTAATCATAGGTGCATGATTTTGTACAAACATTGAATCTGTGTAAAAACGAGCATTTCCTGCAATGTCAACTACGATATAAGTTATATCATAAACACCATCTTTCAAATTTGTAGAATCGAAAGAAAGCATCCATTCACCATTTGCTTTGATGTTTTCGTCATAACCATCACGATCACCGTTAGAACCATTATCTAACAAACCTTCAGCTTTATCTATGATGATATAATCAGTTGTATTCTGACAGTTATTGTTACGACTCACATTCTTGAGGCTTTCTAGTGGGAAATATATTTGTTGTTCTACACCATCTTTATCTTTGAGATAAATTTTATTAGTAATTGCAGTTTTGTTATCTTCATTAACACCAGCATTATAGATGTATCTAGTACTGTTCTCCATTTTTGTGAAGTAAAGCATTACATAATCTATACCACTACCATTAATTTCATCAGAAATTTTTCCGGCAAGTAAGGCAGTCGTAGATTTTATTCTTAAGTGATTTCCTCTTGATTCAATTTCACGATGATCACCTGTGGTGTCTCCAACAACAGATTCAGTTGCAATTAAATATGGATTACCATCAATAGTTTCTGCAATACTTGCAATTGGTGCAGAATTATCAATTGTGTACTTAAATGTTTCTTCAGAAGTTTTGTTATTTTCAACCTGACCAGAAGCATCTTTAGAGTTATCTTCTGCATAAATTTTTAATGTGATTACATTTCCACATCGGTCATTTATTTCAGTTGTATTGAGAGTAATAGTTTCATCGTGTGAATTATCCATTGGAGAACCAGAAGCAATTTCATATTCTCCTTTGTTTCCTTTTGCAGTTACTGACCAATAAGTAATTTGCCCATCATCAACGAAAGTTAATTCGTAATTAATATTTCCACCAATGTAAGAACCTTCAACAGGAATCTTATCAATGTTTTTAATAATAATACTTGGACTTCCTGAGTCAATTTTAAGTGTAAACTCTTTTATGTCACTTAATTTTGTTTTTGCTAAACTTCCTTCATCGTCTGCTTTTTCATCAAGAGCAATTACTCTAATTGTAAGAGAAGTTTCTTCCAAGTCTACATTTGTTGCAAAATACTTCTGTAAGTTTCCAGCAATATCAAACTCGCTATCTTTATTAAGCATTAAGTTCCATGTTGTAGTAGTTTTGCCATTTTCACCAAGATTTACTTTGTACCACTTATTTTTTGATTCAAAATAGTTAGCATCATCTACTGGAAGAGTAAAAGTTTTATTTTCTTCATCAACAGTAATTGACTGAGGATTTGAAACTCCATATTCAGCATTTGAATAGTCAACACTAAATGTGTCAGAATCTAATCGAGATTTGAGAATGCCATCTACATAATTTCCACCATCAAGTTCAACATTTACCCAAACGCTATGAACACTATTATCATCTGAAACTGTTCCAGAAAGAGTTGTTGTTCCACCAACATTTGCTACGAGTTTAGATTCTTCTAAAACAGTTTTTGGAGAAAGAACCAATACTTCTGGCTTATCAGTATCTGTATCAACTTTTATTGGCATTGCACAATAGTTGATATTTCCAGCTGCGTCAATTGCAACGAGATGAACTTCTAGAGTTTGAATAATTACTTTATCGTTAGAATCATCATTATCTAATAATTCTTTTGTTTTACCTTCTGTAAAATATGTTAAAGTATTAATATCAGCTGTTAATCCATGATTAGCATCAGTAAGTTTTTTCCAAAAACCTTTTAATTCAGGTATAGGATCTTCATCAACACCGTCTTCATCTTCATCTTGAATACCACCGTTTATAACAGAAACACCAGTTACCTTATATCCTGATGTTCCTTTAGTACCTTCTGCAAACACCTCTGCTGTACCACCAATTTGATAATAAATTTCTTTCATTCTATGTTCATCTTTATCAATATTAGCATTTACAGCTGTATTTCCTATTGGAGAATTAATTACAGTTCCTTCTGTAATTTTTCCGTTAGAATCAACAGAATATGAATATGGCTTTGTAAAAATAATTTTTGGAGCCGTATTATCACAAGAAACCGCTTTCTTTATTTCATATTGATTTTCAGCAATATCATAGGCAGTGATAACAATTTCATAATTATCAGGATATTTAAATGGTGAATTATTTTCATCCCAAGTAACAGTCCAGTTATATACAAATTCAGAAGGATTCCATACTAAACCATCATTTATTGTGAATGTTTTTTTGAATTTTGCAAAATCATCAGTATTATAAGAATTATGAATAACAGAAACTGTAACATGATCTATAGTTCCACCATAATCATCTACTACAGAACCTGAAACAATTAGAGCATCACCTTGCTTTATCAAATCGTTAACATTATTAACAGTTGGTGTAGGAGCATGGCGGTCAACAATAAATTCAGGAGACCACCCTTCTACTACATGATCTGCATAATCAGTTACAGAATACCAAAGTTTCCATAAACCATCTGTTTCTGAATGTTGATCAATAAAAGGACCTTTTCCATTTGCAGATGTTCTACTAGCCATATTAATTCTAATATTTGTAGAATTAGTACCTTCCTCAAATTCAATAGTTCCAGAAGCATTATCATCGCTATATTTTACAAAATTGTCAGCATTATTTGGTTTATAGTAGAATTTGTAATCAAAATTTTTTACACCAGAAGTTTCATCAGAACAAGAAACTGTTACATATGGAGCAGAACCTGTTTGTTTTGATGATCCATTTGCATCAATATTTGTAAATTCAACCGATGGAACTTTTGAATCAAGTTTTACAGTTAAGCTAACATCTTCAGAGCGTTTATTACAATTATCGATTGCACTAACAACAATAACTAGAGAACCGTCATTTGTTGTTGGAACTATGAATTCCCAACGTCCTGAAATTTTATCATAACCACCAGCTAAGTTATCATTTTGTCCTTGAATTTTTGCTGTTACAGTCTTAATTCCACTTGAGTCAGTTGCAAAACCTTCAATTATGAAGGACTCTGTTTTTATACCAATATCACCCCTAGTATAATCTTGAGGATCAATAGTATAACCATGAGTAATTAAAGGAACATCAGCATCAATAGAAACTGTAGCAATATCTTCATCAGACATATTTCCTGCATTATCAAAAGCAACTACATAAATATTATGAGTTCCATTAGCTAAGCCAGATAAATCTAAAGTTGCATCCCAAGTTAATTGTCCATTATTATCAATACTTCCTGTTGCTAAAATAGATTCTTCATCATTGATTCCTGTAATAGAAGAACCTACTTTCAATCTAACTTGATCAATTCCACTCTTATCACTTTGAGAACTTTCACTATCGAATGCATATCCTTCAACTCTAGTAAGAGGAGAATCACTATTAACTGCTAAATTTTTTGTTGTAACTTGAACATTTGGCTTTTCTGTATCAACAAGATATGTAAAGTCAACAGAACTTGAATTTCCAATTTTATCTACGGCTGTAATAACAATAGATTCTTTTTCACTAGGAACTACAAATTCATAAGAGAAAGTTCCATCATCGTTTAATCCATTTCCAAGAACTAAGGATGTATAAATACCGCTAGATTCTTTTGCTTGAAGATGAATACATTCAATTCCGTTTTCATCTAAAACTTTACCAGAAATGTCAAATCTTTCACCAACAAACTGGTTATTTGCATTATTCAAAGTTAATTGTGGTTGTCCATCATCAATAGCAACATAGAATTCTTGTTCAACATAACTATTTGGAGTTTCAACATCGTTTTTGTAGTTTTGATCTACAACTTTGAATGTTAAAGTATGACGACCATAATCTAAGTCTTTAACAGAATAACTCATGATTTTTTGAGATAAATTTACTTCTGCTTCTGGAGTATTTTTATAGTTGCCTTTATTGATTTTAACAAAATATCCTTTTACTAAATCATCATCTGAAACAGTAAAAATCATATTAGGATTTGTTTTTGTATAAACATTAACACCACCACTAACAGTCATTCCTGCTTCTTCAATGTTGTTAAGTTCACTGAAGTTAGATGGAGCAATTATCGGTTTATCAGATTCTTGATTAATTACTGGATTTACAACCTTAATTGTATAATTTTCAGCACCATCTATCGCTTTTATTCTTAGAGGAAGTTTTGTATCATATTTTGTAGTATCAACTTCAATTATTTTTCCATTTGAAAGTTCTGCATCTGTAAATTTGTTTTGAGTTGACCAATCAACATTTTCAGCAAGAGATGGATTAAAAGTATAGTATACAGCTTTCAATTTATTTGAATCAGAAACTTTTGTATTTACCTTAATAGTACCGTTTACAGTTTCTTCCTCCGGTGTTTCAGCGTTACCATCGTTATCATACATAATCAATGGAGAAACCGTTGTTGAAATTTCTGGTTTAACATTATCAAGAGTAAATGTATATGTATAGTCATCTTCTCCATTTGTGTTTCCAGCAATATCAGTTGCTCTCAATTTTAATGTATAATTTTTATTTATCAACAAGTTTGATAATTTTAATTCTACTGAAGATTTGGCGCCATCAATTACAGTCCAAGCATCAGTAACTGTTCCATCAGCTAAAACTTGAGTATCGCCTGCAATTAATTGATATTCTACTTGTTTAATACCATTTGCATCATCAATATTACCTTTTACAGTATAAGTTCTTTCATCTAAAATTCTGCCGTTTTCTAAATTGTTTAGAACAATAACAGGATTTGTTGTATCAATAACTATTACACGTGAAATTACTGTAGAAAGAGTTGAGTTTGGATCAGCAGTAATTGTATATGTATATTCCCCATCGTTTTCGTGAGTATTTGCATCAATATCAATATCAATCTTGTAAGATCCATCTCCTGCAGGAACTTTTGTATATTCAGGTGAATCAATTTTATTACCAGAAATTGTTGAACCTACATATTTCCATGACAAAGTAACAGGACTAGCTTCATCACTTGTTAATGATTTTCCTGATAGATAATTTTTATTAGAGGAAACAGTTTCTGCTGTCATATATCCACGATAATATGAACTAAATTCATTTTCTGCAAAATTACCCTCAGTTAATTTAGGAGCTCCAGAAGTTACCTTAAAAATACACTCATCTGAACCTTCTACATTAGAGTCAGTTTTAAAATAAATTTTAACTTTATAATCACCAGTTTTCCAATTGTTATTATTTCCTGGATGTGAGTCTATTTGAAAATTTATACTTTCACCAACTGGTTTAAGTTTTACTTGTTTATTGCCATCTTCACTATCATCTTTAATAGTACAACATTCTAATTTATTACTATCAGAAAATGGTTCAAATTCTATCTCAGCAGAGGGGTCATTTATATCGTCAGAAGGGTCATGAACACTACTTGCTATCCATACAGTAATAGAATCATAATCAAAAGCACTCTGATCTGTTGGAGGCATAATAGTTCCTAAAACAGGAGTTCCTATTGCAATTCCTGCTGGTTTTTCCTTTGATATATTAAGCCATTGAACCTGTGCTGTATCCTTAGCAAAATATTTAAACCCTGGGAAACTATCTGCTTTTTTATCACTTTTATTATTATCGATTTTTACTCTCATCAAAGCTGATGTATCTATTTGATCTGTTAAATTATTTTTTCGACCTTGATCAACATATCCAATAGAGTTTATTGAAGGGAAAGATGTTGTTTCTGAATGTTGAGATGCATTTGCCAATAATTTTCTGATATCAGAACTATGATAACAATATGTATTTACATTTCCACCAGCGTCCTTTGCAATAGCATAATAAAAACATTCTTTTTCTTCAGCAAATGGATTGTCAAATCTTGCTGAAAAAGTATTAGTACCTTCTGCTGTAAGTTTCTCTAATACAGTGCCATTTACATCAACTAAGTAAACTACTACTTCTGATATATTAGTAGCATCGTAAACTTCACCTTTTATACTAAAGGTTTTGTACATATTAGGCCAGTTTGATTCACTGTATGAGTTAGGACTTGTTATCAATACTG
>CALBXN010000152.1 GCA_937890485.1 uncultured Treponema sp. | reverse complement strand
TTTGAACAAAGGATTATTGAATCCTCCATACTCACAAAAAGATCATGTTGAATTGGAATTTTTAGAACAGGAACTGGAGCTTATATGTCAAGGTGGCGAAGTTGCTGTTGTTTGTCCTATGAGTTGTGCAATAGGAACAAAATTCAAGGATGTTCGAGAGAGATTGATGGAAAAGCATACCTTGAAAGCCGTTTTTTCTATGCCAGATGATATCTTTTATGGTCAAGGGGCAGGCACATGCGTTTGTGTAATGGTATGGGAAGCCAAGAACAAGCACAATTCAAGTATATCAACATTCTTTGGATATTACAAAGATGATGGATTTGTAAAACGCAAAAAACTTGGTCGTGTTGATGCTTATGAGAAATGGGAAAACATAAAAGCTGAATGGCTAAGATTGTACCGTGAAAAAGAAGTTGTCGATGGTTTGACTGCAAAAGCTTGCGTTACCCACAAAAACGAGTGGCTTTGTGAGGCGTATATGAAAACTGATTACACAAAATTGTCTCAAGAGGATTTTCAACAAACAATCAATGACTATCTTGCATACTTGATAAAAGAAGGTAATGTATATGAAGAATGAACTTCTAAATTGGAAAATGTTTAAAGTGGAAAAGCTTTTTACTATAAAAAAGGGAAAAACTCTTTCAGTTGATAATAAAAGCATATATGCAGGTGATATTCCTTGCATAAATGGTTCGGCTGAAAATAATGGTGTCATGTGTTATTTAAATACGAGTTTAACGGAGATAGGGTTCACTTTATTTAAGGCACCTGCATTGTCACTTTCGCGTGTTGGAAATTCAGGAAAGACATTTTTTCAATCAAAGGATTTTTAAAAACTGTTATGGCAAGAACTAAAACACTAACAAATACAAGACAAGCTACTAAAGGAATAAATTTTATTCCACCTTTTTGCTTTTTTATCTGTTTTGCAACAAGTTTTAAGCGTTTAAAATCCTTTGTTGCAATCATTTTTTCAAGAGGAACTACAAAAATAGGATTATCTTTTTTATCTTTGCTTTCTTCAAAAAGATTTTGAACAAGAGTTTTATCAGATTGAACATAAATCTTTTTTAAGATTTTTTTCTTAAAAGATTTTTGAGAATATTTTTTCTTATAAATTTTTGGAAGTTTTTTTGCAGAAATTGTTTTAGGTTCTTTTTTTTGTTTTGATTTTTTTTTCTTAGATTCTGCAAGTTCAGTTTTTTCTACGGATTCAATATCATCGCCTAATTCAGTTTTTTTATCTTTTGCCATGTTTTTCTTCCTTATCCGTTAATTGATTTCTGCTAATTTTGAAGTGAGTTTTCTAACAAGTGGTAACTGAAAGAACATCTTAACAACTTTAGAACGATTAAAAAATGGTGCAATCCATTTTCGCCACACCCAGATAAAAACTAACATAAAAATATATAAAGGAATATAAGCAATAATTCCTGCTACGAGTGAACCACAAACAATCGTATTATTAAATCGGGTAAAACCTACAAAGGGAATTTCTAATAATTTTGAATAAACAGGAACTAAAGGCTCGTAAGTCAAAACAAATTCACCTATTTTATGAAAGATTGGGTCTAAATAAGGCGAAATAAAAGCTCCAAGTAGCATCATGATAAAATATCCTGCTTTATTTATTCTAACAAACATAAAAAAAACAAATACTAGCCACCATAAAAGATTATTTTTAGGCATTACCCCAAGAATAAAACCGATACAAAAGGAATTTGCAATTTGACTAGGTTTAGAATTTGCACCAAGTGCTTTTAACAGTTTGATTATGTAACTAAGCATAAAAGTATTATATCACACCTATGAATTATTTTATACAAAAAAATAATTTGTCAAAAATAAAAACTTGTTATAAAATATTCATATCATGGATAATTTAGCATACAAAGAAGAAATAACAGAAGAAGTTCCATCTTTACAAAAAACGTCTTACAAGCGTAGATTTGGTGACAGAAAAGACGGCCGACTCATTCGTTCTATGGATCCTTTAGCCGCAGTTGCTCCTTTTATTATGTCAACAAGAACTGGCTCTCAAAATCTTTTTAAGGATTTTGTTGATATTGAAAATATAAATAAATTTGTCCATAAAAAACGTTCCGAAGGTTTTACTGGTTTTGGCACAATGCATGTTTTTATTGCAGCATACATAAGAATGCTATCTCAACGTCCTGCTTTAAACAGATTTATCAGTGGACAGAGAATTTATGCAAGAAATAACATCGAAATCATCATGGCTGTAAAAAAAGAAATGACTTTAGAATCACCAGAAACAATGGTTAAATTTTTCTTTGAACCATCATCAACTGTGTTTGATGTTTATAATCAGTTTAATGAAAAAATTTTATCTATAAAAGATGCCGTAGAAGAAGACACAAGTTTTGACGCCTTAGCAGGTCTTTTAGGAAAAATTCCAAGATTTGCTTTACGTTGGACAATAAAATTCCTAAATTGGTTGGATTATCACGGATGGCTTCCTACAACCCTAACAGAACTTAGTCCTTTTCATGGATCTTTAGTTGTAACTTCCATGGCATCTTTGGGAATTAGTCCAGTTTATCATCATTTATATGAATTTGGAAATGTTCCAATGTTTATGGCTTTTAGTGGAACTCGCCACGAAAATATCGTTGACAGAAATGGCAACGTAAAAAACACAAGATTCTTTGATTTTTCAGTTTCTAGCGATGAGAGAATCTGCGATGGATTTTATTTTGCATCAGCCTTAAAAGAATTGAAAAAATACCTTACAAATCCTGAATTATTGGAAAATCCTCCAGAAAAAATCGTAGAGGATATTCCATAATTTATTTAACGATTTTATAAGTTGCTTTTATCTGTTTTGGTGCACTTTCTTGAAGTTTATATCCTATGGCAGCACTGCCATAAACTCCATGATTTTCAGGTACGCCAAGTTCAGTAAGGATTTTTCTAACTTCTGGAACATCATAGCAATCTTTTAGTTGATTTATCCAGACACAGCCTAAACCTAAGGCTTCACAACTAAGATAAATATTTTCCATTGCACAAGCGTTATCAACTTCTCTAAATCGACTTTCTTTGTCATTTGTTGTAAGAATCAAAACAGAAGGATTATACATATTGTAGTTTTCGTCTCTATTAAGGGCGTTTCTTACAGCCTGTGCCAATTGCTGAATTTTTTCACGATTCATAATTGCTATGAAAGACCAAGTTTGTAAATTCATTCCAGATGGTGAAGATAAAGCACAATCTAAAATTTGTTTTACATCAGATTCACAAACGTCCTTTTCTGAAAAGGCTCTACAAGTTCGTCTATTTAAAATTAATTGTATAAAAGAATTCATATTATAATTTTAACACAAATTTAAAAAACAAAAAAGGGATTATCTAATACTAATAGACAATCCCTTCTGTAACTACAAAATCAAATTCTACAAAGTAAATTTTGACAACAATTTATCGAGGACCTCGATATTTTCTCTTGTAGAATTTGCCATATCTGAAACGTGATGAGCAGCAATAGTAATTTCATTAATACCTAAACTCATTTCGTTCATAGCACCTTCTACAGTTCTAGAAATAATTTCTAAGTTATCTGCTTGTTCTTTTGCAGAATTAACATCATTTGCCATTTGTTTTGAAGTTGATTGTACATTAGTTGTTGCATCATTAATTTCATGCAAAGCTTGTAAAACTTGATGAGAAGCTTCTTTTTGTTCAATCATAGCATTATCAATTTCACGAACCAAGCGTTCTGTACTAACAACTTTGTCAGAAATTTGAACAAAATCTTCTACAGAAATTTCTGAAGCTTTTACAACAGAATTGATACTCTTAGAAATATTATCAAGTTCAAGTTTGATTGCTTTAGATTGTTCTGCAGAGTTTTCTGCAAGTTTACGAATTTCGTCAGCAACAACACTAAATCCTTTTCCAGCTTCTCCTGCGTGAGCAGCTTCGATTGCAGCATTCATAGCCAAAAGGTTTGTTTGTTCTGCAATTTGAGAAATTACACTGTTTGCTTCTGCAAGATGTTCAGATTGCTGAGCCATTGTATTTACGTTTACAGCAACATCATCTTGTCTTTGTTTTCCGTTTTTTACAATCTTAATAAGAGTTTGATATTCTTCTGCCATTTTATTTACAGAATTTGAAACAGAAGAGATATTTCCAACCATTTCTTCAATAGAAGCAGATGATTCAACGATCCCTGCAGATTGATTTTCAATCAATTGGTCAAGGTTAGTAATTCCCTTGATATTTGAATTAAGAACATTTTGAACAGAATCAAGAGCATTTGTTTGTTTTGAAACTGAAGATTTTACACTGTTGATATTTGCCATAACTTCTTGAACAGCACCTGCTGATTGTTGTGATGCAGAAGCTAAAGTTTCTCCAACAGACTGAAGTGCAGTTCCACATTCATTAACTTCTTTCATAATATCATGTTGAGAACCGATAAATTCGTTTACATTTTTACAAATTTCACCAAGTTCATTTTTAACTTTAAAATCAATTCTTTGTGTCAAATCAGCAGTTTCAGTTGATGAGTTAAGATTTTCAAAAGCAGCAATAGTTTTATTGATAGGACGTAAAACCTTTGTTAATAAAATATACAACAAAGCAACACTCATCAATAGAATAATTCCAGAAACAGCAATAAGAACCAACCGAACTAACACATTTATGATTGCTTGTGCATGATCATAACTTACACCTGCAAATACCATAATCTGAGAACCTGGATCATCTGTTGGGAATTGAGCATACATTGAAAAATATTTTAATCCATTAGATTCCACAATACCTGAGTACACTTTATTATCTTTAAAAACCACATCAAGAATTTCTTGATTATCAAGAAGTGTTCCTGTCATAGAACGGCCAGAAGCATCTTTCATAGTTGAGGCAATTCGTTTATTACCACTAAATACAGTTAATTCACACTCTAATAATCTTGCATATTCAGACAAGAAAGCTTCTGATGAAATTATCTCTTGAAATACTAAAATAAGGGGAGTACCATCATTAGCTATAGCACGTCCAGCAGCAGTAATTAAAAACATATCATGAACTGCTGTTGTAACAGCAATCGGTTTATTTGCAACAGCACTAGCAATGGCTTTTTTTTCTGAAACAGATTCAAATACAGAATTTGCAGTAGAAGCTATGGGAGTTCCGTCAATTGTCAACAATGCAATATTATCAACTCCATATGCAGAAGCAAGTTGTTTTAAAGTTGCACTAGAACGACTAGGGGAAGATAAATCAATATCTAAAGGATCGTTTCCCAAATTTACGATATCTTCAACCAAGTCGTCCATATCTTCTGCAACGATTGAATTCATCATTTCAAATTTGTGTGATAAAGACTCTTCTTCATCTTTAGCAATAGAACTTGTAGTTCCCCAAGAAATAATAAAATAAAGGGCAACCATCCCTACAACAGTAATGGCTAAAAGTGGTGCAACAATATTAAATATAAGTTTGTCTTTAAATTTCATAAAAACTCCTATAAGATTTTTTTCTCTCTCTAAAATTACAATTAAACATTATAACACCTTATTATAATTTATGTAAAATAAAATTTTAAAAATTTAATAAAAATATATCTTTTTTTTTAATACATTGAGATTTTTGAGTTTTTAAATAAATTTTAGAAAATGTTTCAATAGATTATTTTTACATGTATGATATAGAAGAATTTTCTTAATTGACATTGATTTATATAAAAGATTATAATTACAAATATGAGCGATTGTACACACGATTGTAGTTCTTGTAGCAAGGACTGCAAAGATAGAGATTTACACGAAAATCCACATCCACAAAGTAACATCAAAAAAGTTATTGCTGTAGTTAGTGGAAAAGGTGGAGTTGGAAAATCAATTGTAACTTCAATGTTATCGGTTTTATCTGCTAGAAAAAATCATATAACAGCTATTTTAGATGCAGATATTACAGGACCTTCTATTCCAAAAGCCTTTGGAATTCACGAAAAAGCTGTAGGTGATGAAAACGGTCTTTTACCAGGGAAAACTGAAAAAGGCATTCAGATTATGTCACTAAATATGCTTTTGCCAAATGAAACAGACCCAGTTATTTGGAGAGGACCTGTTATTGCAGGAGCTGTAAAACAATTCTGGACAGATGTAATTTGGCAAGATGTAGACACAATGTTTATTGATATGCCACCTGGAACAGGTGATGTTCCTCTTACAGTTTTTCAGTCAATCAGAATTGATGGAATTATCATTGTAACTTCTCCTCAAGAATTAGTTGGAATGATTGTAGAAAAAGCTGTAAAAATGGCAAACATGATGAATATTCCAGTTTTGGGTATTGTAGAAAACATGAGTTATGTAGAATGCCCAGACTGTGGTAAAAAAATCGAAATTTTTGGTCAAAGCAAAGTAGAAAAAATTGCCAAAGAATACGGCATAAAAACTTGGTCTAGTTTGCCTATAAATCCAGAACTTGCCGCCAAAGTTGATGCTGGTTGCATTGAATATTTTGAAGGTAACTGGCTAGACAACATGAGTGAAATGATAGAACAAATCAAAAAAGATTAAATTTTATCAAAATTCATTGTTAAAATATTACAGTACAAACTATAGGAAGATGGTCTGAATATCCTTGCCCATTCCAAAGATTATATCTAAATGGAGTGCCTTCAGAAGTGATATTTGGGCCATTTTTTATAGTATAAAATTCTTTAATTTTAGAATTTTCGCTTACAAAAAAATGATCAATTTTTTCCCAATTATTTTGATAAAAATAAGAGCCACTTTCTTCCAGAGGAAAAGTTAGCCAACTAGATTTTAGCAAAATTTCTATATTTTCATTTTTTAGAACTACTTTTTCATTTTGTATATCAAAATCATTTATGTCTTTATTGAAGTCACCACAAATTACAAAATTACAAGATGAAAAATTTATCACCTTTGATAAAAGTTTTTGTTGATAATTTCGCCAAAGTTCAGTTTCACTTTCGCCACCAGATTTAGATTTCCAATGGCAAACAAAAATTCGCTTTGTATTTTCTTCATCAAGTGAAAATTCCATTAAAGGACGCATATCTGGCTGTTCTTCATTTTCAGTTTTAATGTCAATTTGATGACTTTTTAAATTATACAGCGGAATTTTTGAAAGTACTCCACATCCAAAAGCCTGATTTTTCTCGCCAATAAAAGCCCCGTAAAGATATGCCTTATCTCGCCTACCCTGCAATCGATAATTATTGATAATATCGTACAAAATTCCTTCATTTTCTAATTCCTGCATTATAAAAATATCAGCATCAGCTAATTCCAGAATTTCGCAAAGCCGATTAAGCCGAACTTTGTATTTTTCTTCAGACCAAGTAGATTTTTTTGATGTAAATTCCGAATACTCTGTTCCAACTTTTACAGCATCAAAAAATGTTTGCAAATTCCAACTTGCAATTTTAATTTCTACAGTGACAGTTGTAGTTTCTGTTTCAGGTTCAACATCTGCTTCTTTGCAACTTGTACAAAAAAATAAAACCAATAATAAAAGTAAGTATCTCATACCTTTATTATTGGTTTAAAATTGAATTTTAAAGAAATTTTTGCAAAAAAAAATTAATTTTTTTTACATTTTTTTCTTACACATTGAATTTTCTTCGGAAAACATTGATGTCTAAAAAATTATGTCATGCTGAACTTGATTCAGCATCTACAGTA
The DNA here is from genome assembly GCA_937890485.1 of uncultured Treponema sp. GTDB lineage: Bacteria > Spirochaetota > Spirochaetia > Treponematales > Treponemataceae > RGIG9060. The sequence continues at coordinate 12,519 of CALBXN010000152.1, read as the reverse complement.
TAAAGATTCCGAAACAAGTTCGGAATGACATCAGACTTACAAAACATCTGTTATACATTGAACTTAAAGAACATCACATCTCTGCGTTTCCTTCGGAAACTATCAAGTTTTGCAAGCAAAACTTGCGAATTAAACGTTAAATTTAAAGAACATTACGTCACCGTCAGCTACGATATATTCCTTGCCTTCGATGCGGTAGCGACCAGCAGCTTTTATTTCGGATTCGCTTCCGTATTTTACTAAATCTTCAAAATAATAGGTTTCTGCCTTAATAAATCCTTTTTCAAAATCAGTATGGATAACACCAGCTGCCTTTGGAGCTGTATCGCCTGCGTGAATTGTCCAGGCACGACATTCGTCGCTTCCTGCTGTAAAGAAAGTTCTCAATCCCATAAGATGATATGCTGCTCTAGCTAAAACTGATAAACCAGATTCTTCCAAACCTAATTCTTCTAAGAAAGCAAGGCGATCTTCTGGATTTTCCATGTCAGCAAGTTCTGCTTCAAATTTTCCACAGATTACAACAACATCAGAACCTTCTTCTGCTGCAATTTTCTTTACAGTTTCGATATATTGATTTCCGTTTTTGATTCCATCTTCATCAACATTACAAACATAAAGTTGTGGTTTCATTGTGATAAGATGACAATCGTAAATTGCAAGTTTTTCATCATCTGTTAAATCAGCCTTACGAGCGCCTTCACCATTTTCAAGCAAAGGTTTAATTTTTTCTAAAGCACTCATAATTACAGCAGATTTTTTTTGCTCTTCTTTTCCCATTACACGAGCATTTCGTTGAGCTTTTTCCATACGTTTTTCAACAGTATCTAAATCTGCAAAAGCCAATTCCATATTAATTGTTGCAATATCGTCAGCTGGATCAATTTTATTGTTTACGTGAACGATATCAGCATTATCAAAACATCTAACAACTTGTGCAATAACACCAACTTCACGGATGTGTCCTAAAAATTGATTTCCAAGTCCTTCACCTTTTGATGCACCTTTTACAAGTCCTGCAATATCAACAAATTCAACACTGGCAGGAATGCGTTTTTTAGGTTCAAAAGTTTTTACAAGAAAATCTAATCTAGAATCAGGTAAATCTACAATTCCAACATTAGGATTTATTGTACAGAAAGGATAATTTGCAGCTTCTGCAGGAGCCGCTGTTAACGCTGAGAAAATTGTTGATTTTCCAACATTAGGTAAACCGACGATACCACAATTTATAGCCATAAAATTTTACGCCTCTTAAACTTTAGTTTGCAATAGGAAGTTCTTCTTCGATAGAATCAACGATGTCTTCAAGTTTGATTGTGTTGCTTTCTTCTCCTTCAAGAGCTTTTGCATCACGTTTTTCACAGAAAGAACAAAGGCCTGTTTTTCCTGCTTCAGTTGCTTGTTCAACAGAACCTAAAACTAATTCTTCTGAACGGTTTAATGAAGAACAATCTTGACTTGTGTGATATTTTGTTCCACCTGATGTCCAGAAAACATCTTCTGATGCTTCAATAAAATCTTCTTGTGAAACTGGATTCCAATCGATTCCTGTAAGACCACCAACTGCCAAAGCTACTACTGCAACTGCTGTTGCGATTGCTTTTGTTTTTTTATCAGCATCTTTGTTTACAAGAATAAGAATGATGATAGGCATAAAAGCGATTACGCTAACGATAAATCCAAGATTGTTCCAGAGCCAGAAAGTAAACTTGTTTTTTTCTGAAGCTGGTTTGATGTGATTTGCTTTTTTCCAAAGTTGTGAACCAATAACTACAAAAATTAAATCAAGAACAAGGAATCCAATCAATGAATACAACATTGGAATTGAACCGATAGAAATTTTTCCCCAAAGAACCATTAAAGCCATTACTTCACAAGCAATAGCAAGAACCCAAAGAAAAATTGCTCCAAATCTTAAACCACCTGTACTTCCTGTAGGTGTTGCACCTTTTCCAGATACTTTTGTTCTAGCTTTTTTTGTTACATCCTTTCCTGTATCAGCGGAAACGATACGTTTTTGTTTTTTTTCAGCCATAAAAAACTCCAATCGAGAAAACAAATCCCTCTCGCCCAAAAATAGACAAACTCGCTAGTGCTACGCTACGCTTGCAATGCTTCGCTTGTCTATTTTTTGTCTACGGGCTTTGTTACTCATTTCTAAAATAAAAAAGTAGGTAAAAAAAATTTGCAACGCAAATTTTTAAATTCTTCAATAGAATAGAACATATTATAGAAAGTTACAAGTGATAAAACCTTGAAAAAACAAAGTAAAATTTCATAGTTGACAGGGGGGGGGTATTGCGATAAAATAGAAATTGTGTTTAATCTAAAAAAAACTAACACAGGAGGATTTTTTATGAAAAAAGGAATTGTTATTGCTTTAGCAATTGCATTGATGGTTTTATTTGTAGGTTGTGGGCTTCAGAATCAACTTGCAGGTACAAAATGGGAAATGAAATATGTAGAAGATGATGATTCAGAAACAGTAACATTTGACCTAAAAGAAAGTGGTCCTTTACTTGTAACAACTACAGTCGTATATAATGGTGAATCAGATTCTTACACAGAAGAAGGAAAATGGTTCTGTGCAGATGACATTCTCTTCTTGGAAGGAGATGATTTAACATATGAAGGTTGCTACGAAGTTGAAATCAATAAAGATGAAATGATTTTAACAGTGGAAGATAGTGGTTTTTTTATAAAACTTACTAAAGTAAATTAATTTTTAGGAGGCATAAATATGAAAAAAGGATTGATTATATCTTTAGCATTAACTTTAATGATTTTATTTGTAGGTTGTGGACTTTCAAGCCAACTTGCAGGTACAAAATGGACACGAACAGTAACAAAAGACTTAGTTGACAACTTCACTTACACAGCTACATATACATATGAATTTAATGATGATGATACTTTCAAAACAACAACTACATACGACTATCCTGCAGAACTTATCGACTATGGTTATAAAGATAGTACATATGAATATACTGGTTCATGGTATTGTAACGACAACAGACTTTATTTAGAGTTTGAAAATGAACCAGAGGGCGAATTTTATGATGTAGTAATTCTAGAAGATGAATTAATCTTAAAAAATGGAAGTGACTTCAAAAAATATAAGAAAGTAGACTAATATACAGTTAAATTTTTTCAAAAAGCAAAGTGCACGAAAAACTGTACTTTGCTTTTTTGTTTTTAAATATGCAAAAAATCCTTGACAACTAACTTGTACAATAGTACAATTAAAGTATGAATAGTATTGTAATTGATGCATCTTGTATTTTGGCATTCTTATTAAATCAAGATGATAATAACTTAGTAGTAAAAACCACAGAAAAAAAGATTCTATTATCTCCAACTTGTTTACCATTTGAAATTGGTAATGCATTAAGTAAACTTATAAAACGTAATTTGCTTACAACCTCAGAAGCAATTTTAGTTTTACATGAGTTTTACAAAATTCCAATTAGATTGATTGAACCTGATATTGCAAATTCAGTAGTTATTGCAGCTGAATCAAATTCATATGCGTATGATTCATATTATTTAAACATTGCAAATCAATTATCTGAACCTTTGTTCACTTTTGATGAAAAAATGAAATCTACTGCATTAAAAAGGGGGATAAAGTGCTTGTAATGACATACTCAGAGGCACGGCAAAACTTTGCTACCGCCTTAGAAAAATCTAAAAAAGACGGAGGTGTTTTAGTTACTCGCTCAGATGGATCTTGTTTTAAAATTACACCAGAAGAAAATTATACTTCTCCATTTGAAAATATAAAAACTCTAGCTAATATCAAAAAAGAAATTTTGCTAGAGGTATTAAGAGAAAGTCGCGAAGAAGATTAGATATAAAATAAGCCTTGCAAAAAAAATAATCTAGACTTATCATTATACTTGTAGTTTTTATCAAGATAATGGAGATAATTATTGGACACACAACTGAAAACTGTTAATACAAAACAAAGCATAATTAGATTCTTTCTTACTGCTTTTTTTGTACTTGGTGGAACATTACTTATAACTGCATTTTTACCACCTTTACCAGAGGGTATAACTTCTGAACAAATAACTGAAAATGGAATTTCTATCGGTTTTTTTGCCCTAATTCCTGCTTTATTTCTTATAGTTTATATTTTCACTACTAAGCGCATACTGGAAGCATTAATTCTTGCAACCTTAATGTGTTTTATCTTTGCAGATAGAACTCATTTTTTATCAGAATTTAACACAGGTCTAACATCTGTAATGATGGATGAAGATACAGGCTGGCTCATTATCGTTTGTGGTTTAATGGGAAGTATTATTAAACTTATTGAAAAAACAGGCGGAAGTTTGGCCTTCGGAAAGTTTGTTGCAAAACATTCAAAATCTAGGGTGGGAACTCTTTTGTGGACTTATCTATTAGGAATTATCATATTCATTGATGACTATCTTAATAGTTTAACAGTTGGTTCTTGTATGGCACCAATTACAGATAAACACAAAGTTTCACGAGAAGAATTAACCTACATCGTAGATTCTACAGCCGCACCAATTTGCGTTATTTTGCCAATTTCAACTTGGGCTGTTTTTGCATCACGTTTGTTTGTTGCAAACGGTTTAACAACAGAAGAAAATTCTCTATTGTACTTCATAAAAACAATTCCATTTAACTTTTATGCTTGGGCAGCCTTAATTATCGTTTTGCTTTTTATTTTAAGAGTTATTCCACCAATCGGAAGAATGAAAAAAGCTGATAACCGAGTAAAAAACGGTGGACCAGTTGCCCCTCCAGGCTCAGAAAAAATTGATATTAGAGGAAATTCCAACGAAACTTGCACAGACGGAAAAATGATTGATTTTCTTCTACCAATTGCATGTTTAGTTCTTGCAACAATTTTGAGTGGAATTGATATGCAAAAAGGTGTAATCATCACACTTGGATTTATGTTTGTTTTATATGTTTCAAGAGGATTAATGACTGCTCAAGAATTTGCAGATTACTGTATAGAAGGCTTAAAAAATATGCTTCTTCCATTAATTTTGATGGTTTTGGCATTTTTATTCAGTTATGCAAGTAGCAGAATCCAGTTTACACAAACAATTATTCAAGGTGTACTTCCTGTTATGGAAAAAATTCCTCAGTTAATGCCTCTTTTAATTTTCATCATTTTAGGAATAACTGAATTTATCACAGGAACAAACTGGGGACTTTACATTATTGCACTCCCTATCGTAATTCCGCTAGCCCAAGCAGTAGGCGTAAATCCTGTTTTGGCAGTAAGTGCAGTTTTATCAGCTGGAGTTTTTGGAAGCCACATTTGTTTCTATTCTGACGCAACAATTATTAGTTCTTCTGCCTGTGGATGCGATAACTTTGAACACGGAATTTCTCAAATGCCCTACGGATTTATCGGTGCTGGAATTTCTATGATTCTTTTTACAATCGCAGGATTTTTGATGTACTAGAAAAAATTCTTATTTTCTAGTAAAATCAGTTAATTATTTTTTAAGGAAATTTTATGTACGTAACTTGTTTAGATTTAGAAGGTGTTTTAGTTCCAGAAATTTGGATTGCCTTTGCTGAAGAAACTGGAATTGAAGAATTAAAATTAACAACTCGTGATATTCCAGATTACAATGTTCTTATGAACAAACGAATTGGAATTTTAAAAGAACACAATCTTACTCTAAAGGATATTCAAAATACAATCGCAAAAATCAAACCTCTTGATGGAGCAAAAGAATTTTTAGATAAATTGCGCCAACTTTGCCAAGTAATCATTCTTTCTGACACCTTCACTCAATTTGCTCTTCCTTTAATGCAACAACTTGATATGCCTACAATTTTCTGTAACGAACTTATCGTAGACGAAAAAAATATGATTACAGGCTTCAAAATGCGTCAGGATAACGGAAAATATCACGCTATAAAAGCTTTGCAATCTATCGGATACAAAACAATCGCTTCGGGAGATTCTTTTAACGATTTAGGAATGATTAAACAAGCCGAAAAAGGATTTTTATTCCGTTCACCAGAACATATCCAAAAAGACAATCCTGATGTAAAAGCATTTACAGAATACGATGAACTTTTTGCAGCAATTAAAGCTCAAGTAGAAAGCGAAAAATAATTAATTTTTCCCCAAAAGATATTTTTCATAAAAAAACTTCCAAGATATTTCTTTATAGAACACGTCTTGGAAGTTTTACAATTCTCCAGTCCAGGCAATACACCATTTATTTTCACGTCGTTCAAAAATCGTAATATTATCAACAGGAAAATCTTCTATAAGGTTAAGTTCATTCATCACTTCTAAAGCCTGAACAGAAACACCTGAAGGAATATCTCGATTTGCAACTGTTAAATGAGGTTGAAAAGGTCTTTTATCTTTTTTTGTACAATCAGGAGCAACTTTTAACACAGCATCAAGAGTTTTATCCCTTAGAACATTCCATTTTTTGTTTGGAATTACTTTTGCAAAAATTGTTCTATCTCCAAAGGCATCAAAATTTTCAATTCTGCCATTAAATTTTAGTTTGTTATCAACAGAAAAAATTTCTTGATTCATGGAAAAAATTAAATCCTGCGTAGAAAATTCTTCTGGTAATTTAAATGGCGGAACTAAAGTTATATGAATTGGAGTTCCATATCCAGATTTGCAACCAAAAGTGTGATTCATGTATTTTCTACAATCTTCTAAAGTATGAGTTATTTCTTCTGGAACCAAAACTCCAATAAAATGGGTTTGTTGAATAAAATTTTTATTTTTAATCATGTTTATAGTGTAACACACTTTTATAAATTATAGGATAAATTTGTAATTTAAATTTTTCAGTACAAATTTAAAAAAAATCGTATAAAAATAGCAACTATACTTGCATAATGACAAAATATGTGATAATGTCAAGAAAATTTTATTAGGAAGAGGATTTTAATGCCAAAATTTACACTTGATAACACATTACCTAAAAACCTACCTTTATTGTTCAAAGAACGGGCAAAAGCAAACCCAGATGTAGGATTACAGGCTTCTAAAGACAAAGATGGAAAATTCCAGACATTCACTTATCAAACAGTTTATAATAATGTAATTTCATTTGCACTTGCATTACAGGAAATTGGAATTGTTCGTGGAGAAAATATTGCTCTCATTTCAGATAACCGTAGAGAATGGTTGATTTCAGACTTAGCAATTCAATCCCTAGGATGTGCAGATGTTCCTCGTGGATGTGATTCCCTAGGAAACGAAATTCGATTTATCATTTCATTTGCAGATTGTCGTTATGGATTTTTTGAAAATGCCCGTCAATTAAAAAAAGTTACTGAAAAAATAGAAGAAGTTCCTTTATTAAAAACAGCAGTTGTTTTTGAACCACTTTCAAAAGAAGATGAAGAATTGATGGCTCAATACAAAGACTTAAAGATTTATAATTTTGAGGAATTGCTAAAACTCGGTGAAGAACTTTATTCTAAAAACCCAGAAGAAAACACAAAAAAAATTGAAAATGAAATGGAATTAACACAACCAGAAGATAATGCAACTATTATTTTTACTTCTGGAACAACTGGAACTCCAAAAGGAGTAATGCTTACTCATAAAAATTACACAGTTCAACTTTCTGCAATTCCAGATTTTATTAAATCAAAAAAAGGTGATTGGTGGATGTCAATTCTTCCAGTATGGCACAGTTTTGAAAGATTTATTCAGTATGTAGCAATATATTTTGTAAACGGACTTGCTTATTCAAAGCCAGTTGCATCAATTTTGCTTGGTGATATGGCTGTTATTAGACCTCAATGGATTTGTGGAGTTCCTCGCCTTTGGGAAGCATTAGCAAATGGTGTAAACAAAGCAATGGTAAAAAAAGGTGGAATCACTCTAAAATTATTTAAGTTCTTTATCAGCGTTGGTAAAAAATACGCAAATTCTAAAGATAAAGTTTTAGGTCATGTTTGTCAGGTTTCAAAACGAAACAAATTTCTTGATGCAATTTGTGGAATCCTTCCAATGTTTTTATTATGGCCTTTAAGACAATTAGGAGATGCTCTTGTTTTCAAAAAAATCCGAGATAAATTTGGTGGAAGAATTTCAATCGCAATTAGTGGTGGTGGTGCTTTACAAAAAGATGTTGACGATTTTTACAGAGCAATCGGTTTAAATCTTTTAGAAGGATACGGTCTTACAGAAACAGCTCCAGTTATTTCATTTAGATACTACAAAGAACCTCGTCCAGGTTGTGTAGGTGCAATTTTCCCAACAATGGAAGTAAAAATCCTTCCAGAAGAAAACGGAGTTGCAACAAGTAAAGAACATCTTGGTTCTGGTAAAAAAGGTTTGATTTTTGTTCGAAGTGAACAAGTTATGAAAGGTTATTATAAACGCCCTGATTTAACAGAAAAAATAATTGATGAAGATGGCTGGTTGAACACAGGTGACCTTGGACTTTTAACATTTGATAATGAAATTAAAATTACAGGTCGTGCAAAAGATACCATCGTTCTTTTAGGTGGTGAAAATATCGAACCAGCAGTTATTGAAAGTGAACTTTGCACAAGTCCTTACATCGAAAGTGCAATTGTACTTGGACAAGACCAAAAATATCTTGGTGCATTAGTTGTTCCTTCAAAAGAAAATGTAATCGCCTTTGCTAAAGAAAACAATCTTGATACTGGAGATTATGAAGAACTTCTAAAAACAAAAGAAATTATCGATTTATTAGATACAGAAATTAAAACTAAAGATTCTACAGAAAATGGATTTAGAGTTTGTGAAAAAATCTATAAATTTGCATTACTTCCAAACAGTTTTACAGTTGGAGAAGAACTTTCTGCAAAACAAGAAATGATGCGATACAGAATCGTAGAAAAATATGCTGATATTATCAAAACATTATTTTAGTATAATTTAATTAAAAAATTCCGAGAAAGGCATTTTATCAATTTTGGTTGGTAAAGTGCCTTTTTTTTAATCACAAAATTTTTTAGATGAGGAAACAAATATTTACACATCCTGACAAAACAATCCATCTTCGGTACAAAAATAAAATAATTTTCCATAAGGAAGAATAGGAAGCCGCACTTGTAAATCCCACTCAGGATATAATTTTTTTAAGACAAGAGTATCGCCTGTTAATAATGCTACAAAAGAAATAAAATGTTCCCGTTTCATAGGGTGTTCTGTTGTGATAAAAAATTCGTTTTCAATTTTTTCAATTTTTAATTGATGGCTTTCTGTAGATTTTTGAACTTTTAAAGATTTTAATTTTTTTCCACAACAAGTGATATTTGTTTCTGTCATTGAAGTAATTACATTTTTACAATTTTGACACACATAAAATTTTAGTTTTTTCATATTTCCTCCAAGAATATCACGATTCTCAAGTTCGCCGTTCAACAAAGATTCTAAATCAACTTGAAAAAAATTTGCAATTTCTGGTAACAAAGAAATATCAGGACAGCCAAAACCTCTTTCCCATTTTGAAACAGCTTTATCACTAACATTTAATTTTTCTGCAAGTTGATTTTGTGTAAGTTTTGCATTTTTTCGTAAGTTATAAATCAATTTTCCAATTTTTGCGTTATCCATAATTGAAATTATACATTGACAAAAGGCTTAACTCAATAAACGCTCCGTAGAGAAAAAGTTAGAAAATGACAAGTTCACCCTTCCCTACTTAACAACAACACAGAAATAAAAATTGAAATTATTCCAATCAATTTGATTAGCGAAAAATCTTCCTTCCAAAGTACAAATCCGATAATTGTTGCAACTAAAGGCTCTACTGTAACTAAGATGGCGGCTTTGCCTGTTTCCATTCCACTTAAACCAATTGTGTAAAAAATGTAAGGTAAAACTGTACAAAATAACGCAATTCCACATGAAAGTAAGATTGTTTTAGAACTTATCAAATTAGGAATTTCAGAAATTGAACAGAAGGGAATTATACTAATTGCAGAAAATAAAAAAGTGTAAAATGTAACTGTTAAATAATCATATTTTTTTAAAGCAAGTCGACTAAAAATAGAATATAAGGCATAACCAAGACCAGCACACAAACCGATAAAAAATCCTTTTGCACTTAATCCAGAAGTTGAGCCAACTCCACTAACTAAAATACATCCTAAAAAAGTTAAGCACAAAGCAAGAATTTTTAATAACGTAACTTTTTCCTTAAAAAACAAAACAGACATTATCAAAACAAAAATTGGTGAAGTATATAGAAGAATTACTGCAACAGAAGCACCGCTTTCTAAAATCGTATAAAAGTAACACAAAGAAAAAAATGTTAAACTGATTACCCCAGTTCCTAAAAAAAGCCAAATATCTTTTAGTTTGAATTTCAATAATGATTTATCTTTTACAAATAAAAAAATTGCCATAAATACGCTAGAAATAAATCCACGTAAAAACATCACTTGTAAAGTAGAAAAACCAGCAGAATAAAGCCCTTTTAAGAATACACTAATAATTCCCCAAAGAGTTCCAGCTAAAATTACAAACATTGAATAAACAGAAGATTTCATATTGATTTTTATCTTTGGATGCGACCGTTTGCGTTTCCATTCATAAGTGATAAAACTTCATCCACCGTAACTTGATTAAAATCACCGTGAATAGAATGTTTTAAGCAAGAAGCAGCAGTTGCAAATTCTAAAGAATTTTGATTTGAATAATCATTTAATAAGGCATAAATCAAGGCACCAGAAAAACTATCTCCAGCACCAACTCTATCTACAATTTGAATTTCATATTTTTCAGATTTAAATGATTCTGTTTTTGAAAATAACAAACTAGACCAAATATTTTTATCTGCACTAAAAGATTCTCGTAAAGTAAAGGCAACTAATTTGCAAGAAAATTTTTGGATAATTTTTTGAGCAAGTTCTTCGTAACTTCCTTGTAACCCAAAAACATTTTGAACATCTTCTTCATTGGCAATACAAACATCAACAAATTCAAATAACTCACTCATTACAGAATTTGCTTTTTCTGTTGTCCAAAGTTTTTTTCTATAATTTAAATCGCAACTAATTTTGATGTTTTTTTCTTTTGCTTTTTTACAAGCCATTTTACAAATTTCTGCAAGATTATCAGATAAAGCCGGAGTTATCCCTGAAAAATGAAACCAAGAACAATCTTCAAAAATTATATCCCAATTGTAATCAGTTACTGAAGATTCTGCAAAAGAAGAATTTTTTCTGTCATAAATTACTTTTGAAGGACGCTGACTTGCGCCTTCTTCTAAAAAATACAAGCCAAGACGCTGACCACCTTGCACAACATATTCTGTATTGATGTTTTGTGAACGCAAAGTTTTTATACTAGATTTTCCAAGTTCATTTGCTGGAACTTTTGAAACAAAATAAATTTGTGATGAATCTTCAAAGTAATTTGCAAGACTAGCACAAACATTTGCTTCAGCCCCAGAATAAGAAATAGCAAAATTGTCTGCTTGGATAAATCTTTCTTTATTTAGAGGATTTAATCTCATCATAATTTCGCCAAAACAGACAATTTTTTTCATTGGAAGTTCCTTAATTTTACTAAAAATCTTTTGGACGGCGGTCGTCAACTCGTTTTGCTTTACCTTCTGAAACTGGCATAGAACCACTTTCTTTAAGTTCGATAACAGGATTTATAGTTATCAGTGCTGACATTTCCGCTTTTAATCTTTCTTTCAAAGCATTTAACGGACGAGTATCATCTGTAAACATTTCTGGAGTAACTTCAGTTTGAACTGTAAGTTTGTCTAAATCTCCTTGTTTTTCAACAACGATTAAATAATTTGCTCCAACTCCGTTTACTTTAAGCAATACTTCTTCTATTTGACTTGGGAAAACATTTACACCATTGATAATAAGCATATCATCAGAACGGCCTGTAAAACGAGCTAATCTACGATGAGTTCTTCCACAAGGACAAGGTTCAGGAATGATACGAGTTAAATCTCTTGTTCTATAACGCAAAAGAGGCATTGCATCTCGGTGAAGAATTGTAACAACAAGTTCACCAACTTCACCTTCTGGAACAGGCTCTAAGGTTACAGGATCGATAATTTCGATTATATATCGGTCTTCCCAGATGTGCATTCCTTTTCTAAAAATACATTCAAAAGCAACACCTGGACCATTTAATTCACTCATTCCGTAACAGTTATAAACTTCAATTCCTAATTTATCTTGAATTTTACAACGCAATTCTTCTGAATGAGGTTCTGCCCCAGTTACTGCTAAGCGCCACTTAAAATCTTTTCTATCATATTCAGATTCTTCAATTGCTTGATGAAGATGAAGAAGATAACTTGGAGTTGCGTGAGTTACAGTTGTACCAAAATCGTGCATAAATTTAATTTGACGAATAGTGTTTCCTGAACTTGTAGGAATTACAGTCATTCCAAGTCGTTCTGCCCCGTAATGAAAACACATTCCTCCTGTAAAAAGTCCATAGGTCATCATATTTTGACAGATGTCATTTTTTGTACATCCAGCTGCAACCAAAGAACGAGCCATAGTATCGGCAGCCAT
>CALBXN010000151.1 GCA_937890485.1 uncultured Treponema sp. | reverse complement strand
CCAGCAACATCTTTAATTAATCCACGCCATTGTAAATCTTCGTATAAAGTCATAAATTTCCTTCCTAATAAAACAATAGAAGAATTTTAGCATTTTTTCAGGATTTTGTCAGTAATTTTTTCTTTATCAACAATTTTCTAAATTTTTTATTTGCGTGCATTTCTTTCCTATGTTAAAATATTTACAACATGAAAAAGAACAAAATAAACAGAGTTCCTACAAAACGACGCTTTTTTCTCATTCCTGGAATTTGTACTCTAATTCTATTTTGTACAGCAATTTTTCTTATGAATCATTATTCAAAAAAAATGATAGAAACTCATGTAAAAGAAAACAATGACTACCTTTCTGAAATAAATAAGCAAATTGCAACAACAATTGATAATCGAATTTACACAAATCAAGTTTTAATAAATTCAATTTCAACAATGATAGGAATTACAAAAGATTTTGAAAGTAAAGAAATTTCAGAAAGTTTGAAAACAGAAAGAATTAAACACAATTTAATTCGGATTGCAATTATTAAACCTAATGGAAACTATACAGAAAATGGAAAAACTATAAATGTAAGTTCACGAACATATTTTCAAGAAGCATTAAAAGGTAATTCTACTGTTTCAGATATTTTGATTTCAAGATTAACAGGCGAAAATATCATCGTTTATTCTACACCAATAAAAAATGGCAATGAAATTACTGGAGTTTTACTAGGAGTTCAAAGTGTAAAATCATTACGAGAGAATTTAGCAGTTCATGCTTTTAATAATAATGGTTTTACAAGAATTATTGATAAAAATGGTAATTATGTTATTTCAACAGATAGCGAAGATTTCACAGAAAAAAATATTTACGATGAAATTAACAAAAGTTGGGATAATGCGGAATTTGCAAAATCTCGTATGGAAAGTATTATCAAAGAGCGTAAAACAGGTGTTTTTAGATATAAAGATAAATTTACATCAGTTTATACACCAATAAAATATAATGATTGGGTATTATTTTCGATGTTACCTTCAAATGTACTGGAAGATGAGAATGTTGGACATACATATTTATATCTAGTTCTTTGTTTATTAATGGGAATAATTTTATTAATTTTCATTGTAGGATTATCTTTATTTCAAATCAGAAATCACAAAGTTTTAAGACAAATTGCTTTTACAGATTCCATCACAGGAGAAGGAAATCAAAATTGGTTTACAAGAAAAGCAGAGGAATTGATAAACACAAATACTTCTATAAAGTACGCTGTAATTACAGTTGATATCTATCAATTCAAAATTGTAAATGATAAATTTGGTAGAGCAAAAGGTGATGAAACATTACGTTATGTTTATTTCACAATAAAAAGTTTACTAGAACCTGAAGAAATCATTGCAAGAACAAGTTCTGATAATTTCAAAGTTTTGCTTAAATACGATAATGACCAACTTTGTATAGAAAAATTAAAATCTTGGACAACAAAAATAAACTCCTTCAACACAGATATAAATGATGAGGATAAATTTTTTATATATCTTACATGTGGTATTTGCCCTATCGAAAATAGTGTAGAAAAAACAGTTGAAAAAACAAAGAAATATGACTTACTAGCCTGCTATGATAGATGTGCAATCGCACTTTCAACAGCAAAACCAATTAAAGATTCTTATCTTCGTTGTGGATTTTTTGATGAATGGGATTTAACCGTCATGATTCATCATAAAATTATAGAAAATAGAATGAAATCTGCTCTTAAAAATGAAGAATTTCAAATTTATCTTCAACCAAAATATGATATTGTACAAAACAAAATTGCTGGAGCAGAAGCCCTTGTTCGTTGGGCTGATCCAACAAGAGGTTTAATTCCACCAAATGATTTTATTCCATTGTTTGAAAATAACGGATTTATTTTAGACTTAGATCTTTATGTTTTTGACAGAACATGTCATCTTTTAAGACAATGGATAGACAGAGGTATAAATCCTATTGTTATTTCCGTAAATCTTTCGAGAGCATATTTACAAGACTTTGCTTTCTTAGGAAAATTTGAAGAAATTCGTAGAAAATATGGAGTTCCAAGCAAATACATCGAATTAGAACTTACAGAAACAGTTGTTTTTGAAAATATGACAATTCTTTCTGATATCATCAATCTAATTCATGATTTAGGATATAGTTGTTCTATTGACGATTTTGGTTCTGGATATTCATCTTTAAATATCTTAAAAAATATTCCTGTTGACACAATTAAAATTGACAGAGGATTTTTCATTGGCGAAAATTCAGATTCTATCAAAAGCGATACAATTGTTCGTAGTGTAATTGACTTAGCGAGAAAATTAAAGATGAAAACCGTATCAGAAGGAATCGAATACAAAGATCAAGTTGAATTCTTAAAAGATGCAAAATGCGATATGATTCAAGGTTATTATTTTTCAAAACCAATTCCAATTACCGAATTTGAAAAACTTGCTTTCGGTTTAGTAATTTCTGAAAAAAGAACTTTACCTTCAGAAAGTATTGGCGAGGTTATTGGACCAGAAGAATATCTTGAATCAACACAGTCATTTACAGAAAACAACTTTCCTGCTTCAATAATTTTACGAAAGGAAGAAAGCGAATAACAATAATTCAAAAAATCAACTTATAATTTTACAAATTGATTGGATAAAAACTAAATCTTCCAAATAATTCACTACGAATTCCAAAAAATGAAACATCGTAGCGTTCTCTCATTCCTGGAAAACTTACAAAGGCAAAACTTGCAGGATTTCCACCTCTTGGGCGAGAACAACTTCCTGGATTTAAATAAAGAGTTCCTGAATCTTCGTATCTAAACGGACGATGTGTATGTCCAAAAAAAACTAAATCTGCATCTAAATTCTGTGCAGCTAAAGAAAGATTTTCTAAACCATAATCAACAGAAAAACGATGACCATGAACAGCAAAAATATTTCGACCTGCAACTGTAAAAGAAATACTGTTAGGAGCAGTAATAATTTTTCGACTTGCAGGAAGATCATTTGTTTTTGGTTTTATAATTTGATTTTTTTCAGAATCACCATTACCTTTAGCAATAGCAACAACTGGTGGTAAGTGTTCTTGTAAAGATTCATCCACATAGGAATCTTGTATGTAGGAACAAATATCGCAAACACCATCGCCACAAAAAACAAGTGCATCTGAAATATGACCAAATTCTTCAATTATATCGCATAAAACATCATAATCACCATGAGTATCTGAAATTACAAGAATATTTGCAGAGGATTTTTCTTCTAAAGCTAAAATATCTTCTTGGGAACCAATTAAATTAGATGCAAGCTGAGTTAAACTATTCATATCATTTCCTATTTTATGCCAAGCCTTTCAAAAAAACTTTTTGCTTTTGCTTTTTCATCTTCAGGTTCTTCAACGACAACTGGCTCAACATAATTTAACACAAAATGATTTTTTGCTCTCAATCCAGTATCTGTGTCAAGGAAAGATGAAACTTCCCAGTTTTTTCCAAATATTCCAGTTGCGACTTGTAAAATCTCTTTATTTTTTATTTCCAAAGGATTTTTTAAACTCTCAACAACTTTTGAAACCAAAAAATTCATTTTATCAAGATGTTTTAATTCAGTATCATTTGTCAATGATGTTATTGCTTCTTCCTCAAATTCAGTTATAGATTCATCTTCAGTTTCATCAGACAAAACAAGTTCATCTTCTGCAAAATCAAAAACTAAAAAAGAACCAGCTTCTGTTCCTAAAATATCATCTTGAGAAAATAAGGAAATTACTGTGCAATTTAAATTCTCATCTTGAATTTTTGCTAAAGCTCTATGTGTATATTCAGGAGCCCCTAAAGTTATAAGAGCTCTACAATTTTTATCTTTTACAATGGAAGATAAATTTGAAATTCTAGCTATAGAACCTGTTACCAAAAAATCATCTGGATAAATTAATGGAAGAATTAAACCATTTTCTTTTTCAAGTCCGTATTCTTCTGCTAACTTAGAACAAATTGAATCCACAAAAGCTTTATCGTTATAACCGTATCCAAAAAGAAGAGCAATATGCTTTTCAACAGGTGTCCATTTTTGAACAGGAATTTCTTCTACAACTTCTTTTTTTGTACAAGAATTAAAACTAACAAAAGAAATGAATAAAACAAAAAATATAATTTGTCTAAAAAAACTATTTTTCACGTTGTTAATTCTACCATAACCTCTAGATTTATTCTAGTATTGATATTTTAGAACTTTTACTGTATCTTTTGGGAATGGATATAGTTTCAATGATTTTACAACTTTTAGGAAGCCTTGGACTTCTTCTGTATGGAATGCAGTTGATGAGTGATGGTATCCAAAAAAGTGCTGGTCAAAGTTTACATCGAATACTTGGACTTATGACAAGTAATCGAGTATTTGCTGTACTAACAGGAATGTTAGTAACTATGATTATTCAATCCTCTGGTGCAACTACTGTTATGGTTGTATCTTTTGTAAACGCTGGATTGATGACTTTGCCCCAATCCATTGGAGTTATTTTTGGAGCAAACATTGGAACTACTATTACCGCTTGGATTGTTGCCCTTTTTGGTTTTAATTTTAATATTTCTGCTTTAGCCATTCCAGTTTTTGGAATTGGGTTCTTCATTACTTTCTTCAAAAAATTAAAAAAACAAAGTTTAGGCGAAGCCTTTATGGGCTTTGGTATGTTATTTCTTGGGCTTGATTTTCTTTCAAGTGTAATTCCAACAGTTGATCCAGAAAGCATGGGATTTTTATCAAACCTCACTGGGAATGGATATTTAAGCATTTTTTTAGGTGTTTTAGCTGGAATTATTATAACCGTCTTGTTGCATTCATCTAGTGCTTCAACTGCAATCATTATCACTATGAGTTATAACGGAATTTTACCTTGGGAATTTGCAGCCGCAATGGTTTTAGGAAGTAATATTGGTTCAACCATTGATGCAATTCTGGCAGCTATCGGTACAAAGGTCAACGCAAGAAGAGCCGCTTTAGTTCACGTATTATTTAATGTAATCGGAACTTGTTTGGCTATCATATTCTTTAAGCCTTTGCTAAGTCTTGTAGATTTTATTATTCCAGGACCTGTTATTGATTCAATCACAACTCATATAGCAATGCTACACACAGTTTTCAATTTGGTTAACACTTTAATTTTCTTGCCATTTGTAAATCAACTTGCTAAATTTACAGAAAAAGTTATAAAACCTCATAAAGATGAAACTCCTGATGTTTACAAATTTGAGTTTACATCTGTAGGAATTAGAGAAAATTCTGAAGCAAGTGTAATCAGAGCAGAAAAAGAAATTTCCGATATGACAGATATCGTAATTGATATGTTTACCAGAATCCAAAAAGGATTTGCACAGCGAACCCAAGATTTTATCGCCGAAAACATCGACAAACTGTCTGCCTCTGAAGATTATGCAGACCAGATGCAAGAAGAACTTTCTAAATTTTTAGTTCAATGTCAAACACTTCCTTTAAGTGATAAACTTAGAAATAATGTTTCTATGATGCTACGAATTGTAGATGACCTAGAAAGTCTAACTGATGATTGTTACAGCATAGCAGTTTTACTTAAGCGTAGCGTAGAAAAGAAAATGGAATTTGCTACAGAAGATATGGAAAGACTGGATCCTTATATGGAACTTGTTCAACATTTCCTTGAGTTCATCAAAGAAAATATCAATAAGCCACTTGATGCTGAAAAATTACGATTGGCAGAAGTTATGGAAGATCAAATTGATATGTTTAGAAAAAATCTTAAAAAGATTGCAAGAAAACGCCTTGAAGAAGGTGCAAATGTTAAAGCAGAGCTTCTTTATTTGGATGTTATCAGACATATCGAAAAAATGGGAGACCATGCTTTTAGTATTTCAGAATCATTGAGCCAAACAAAATAATTAGTAAAATGATAAATCAGATAATGTAAAGCCGTATTTTCCATGACCTGGAAAAACCTTTACATCATCTGGCAGTGATAAAAGTTTTTTTAGACTTTCTACCATCTGAAACTCATCGCCGCCATACAAATCAGTTCTTCCGTAGGAATTCCAAAACAAAGTATCCCCTGAAAATAAAATTTTTTCTTTTTCGTTGTACAGACAACTAGAACCTTGAGTATGTCCAGGAGTTTCTAAAATTTTCCAACCTTCAAAAAGAACTTCACCATCTGAAAAAAAGTTATCTGCATCTGGTAAATCATTTTCATCAGGAAGCATATTTTCTACATAAAACCCCATTCCAGAACGAGCAAAATCTTGATACTGAAAATTATAGGAATTTTTACCCAGACATAATTTATCTTTAGAATTGATAAATACTTTTGCATTAGGAAAGAATTTTTTCAAACCTTCCACAGCACCAACATGATCCAAGTGACCATGAGTTAATACTATAGAAATTTCATTATCAGAAAAATTGTTTTTTTGCAGTAAATAATCTACTTTTTGTTTTATTATATCTGCCTTATCCCCTGGGTCTAAAATGCAAAGTCCATTTTTATGTGCAAACAAATAAGTATTTACACCAAAATCTCCAAGGGTAAGACAGATAATATCAAGCATTGTTATACCAAAAATGCATCTGAAGAAGATTCTGTTGTAGAAGAATCTACTGTTAAATCAATATTTTCATCAGATATAGATTCTGAAGAATAATCATCATTAAACTTTTCATCTTCAGCGTCTTCTCGCTTTCTTGAAAAACTTACAGCAAGTTTTCTTCCACGATAATCATATCCATTCAATGTATTGATAACTTTGTCAGCATCCTCTTTATAAAGCTGAACAAATGAGTAATTTTCTAAAACTTTAATTGTTCCAATTCTTTCTCTATCAAGTTGAACAACCTGTGCAATCAATCCAACCAAATCTCTTGGAAAAACATGACGATTTCTACCAATTCCAATAAAGATTGTTGTTGCATCAGCTTCATCAATTACAACTCTTGGAGTTTTTGGTCTAGATCCACCCTCTTCATCATTCATATTTCTTGCAAAATTATCATGTCTTCTGTCTCTTGAAGAAAATTTATCTCTACGAGGTCTATGTCGGAAACCTGTTCCTCCTCCTAAAGCATTTTTTGCTAAATATGCTCCAATATAACTGCGTAAAGTTAGAGGAACAACTTTTTTGAAAAGTTTTTTGTATTCAGTCAATATAACTGGATCTTCCTCAGTTTTTACTTTTGAAACTGCATCTTCTAAAAATGCAATAAACTGTTCTTCATTAATTTGAAAATCATTCTTTGTTGACATAAAAAAAATCTCCTATAAAATGTCATAAAAAATTCTTTGCAAACAAAAAAAATAATAGCAAAGATTAAGAAAAATTAATTAAATCTGCAACATAACAAGTTCCACTTTGATAAAATCCATTTTGTTCTAAAACAGAAATGAATGGTTGTGGTAAAATTGTACTTGCAATTAAAACATGTCGAATTGATTTTTTTCGTAAGATATTAAGACATCTTTCCATCAATTCCTTTGATAAACCAAAACCTCTAAATTTTTTTTCCACAAACAAAAAAGGTATTTGTACAATTTCCTTATTTTGCCCCGGACAAGATACCATTGAAATAGCACCAGCAAAATCACCAGTTTCAGTTTCTGCAAACAATAGAAAGGCCTTGGAATCATCAAAAGATGAAAAATTGATTTTAATTAAATGAGAAAAGGCTTTTTCTAAGCCATTCATATCTAAATCATCAACTTCTGCAATAAATTTATTTTTAACTTCTTCAAAAAGCTCAATAAAGTTATTTGCCAAACCTTCCTTAAAAACAAAACCATCATGAACAAGTTCAGGATAGTCTTCAATTTCTTCACTCAGTTTTTCTAAACCCCAAGATTCTCTCAAAGTATCGTACCATTCTGAAATAAGATTTTTCATCCTCAATTCTTTGAAAGAAAACCATTTTTTTTCTAACTCTGGGTAAGAGTGAAGAACTTTTTTAAAATTTTTGAACACACTTTTCCCTGAAAAAAGTACATTCTTTAATTCTTCTCTGGCAATTGGATTATGAAGTTCTGAAACAAACTGTTCCATTGTTCTAAATCCTTTTGCAGAATTCCACTGAGGAATTTCATAATATCTATTTTTGTCGATGTTTTTTTCAGTTCTCGTTAATTCCGAAAGTGAACAACATTTTTCTTCTTGAGAATCAAATAGAAAATCTGAAGTCTGATTCTCCATCGCAAAAATTATATCATGTACTAATTCTTCAGATAAGGAAAATTCCATACTCAAATTATATCATATTCAGAATTTTCAGTCAGTAGTAATTTCTGAACGATTTGTAATAATTTTTCCTACTAGGCCATAATCAACTGCTTCTTGTGCATCAAGCCAATAATCTCGTTCTGTATCTTGATTAACTTTGTCTAAATCAACTCCAGTTTCTTCAGAGATAATTTTATTGATTTTTGCACGAGTTTTTTCCATCTCTTTAGCAAAGATTTCTACATCAGTTGCAACACCTTTGTAAACTCCACTAATTAATGGTTGATGGATTAAAAAACTACTATTTGGCAATGATAATCGTCGTTCTTTTGGACTTGCAAGAAAAATTAATGCTCCTGCGCTTGCAACATCACCTGCTCCAATTGTGTAAACAGGGGCATTGATAAATCTGATTGTATCAAAAATTGCAAAACCAGATGAAACATCACCACCAGGAGAATTGATAAATAAATAGATTGGTTTATCTGAATCAGCTTCTAAAATTAACAACTGACGAATTACTTTTTCAGCAGATTCTTTATCAATCCCACCAGAAAGTAAAACTTGACGTGTTTTTAAAAACTTTTCTGATAAAGCATCTGAGCCTTTAGAATCATTACATTTTTTTTCTTCTGATTCATCTGATTCAAACACAGAATGAAACTCTTTCATACTCATTACTACTCCAAAATATTGTTTTAACAAAAAACAACACAAATATACATTATAAATATATGAAAAATTTTGATGATAGTCTATAGTTTTTTTAACATATAAAATTCTTAAAAACCTAATTTTTTGCTTTCATCCCAAAATTTATCCATTATCTCAAGATTTTCTGGATTCATTTGTTCACCAGAAAGTTCCATTTTTTCTTCCACATAGGCAAAGCGTTTCATAAATTTTTGGTTGGTAGAAGCTAAAGCTAAATTTGGGTCAACATCAAGATGACGAGCTAAATTTACCACAGAAAAAAGCACATCCCCAAGTTCTTTTTCAATTTCATCTTTTGTTTTTGTCAAACTTGCTTCTTTTAATTCAGCAATTTCTTCTTGAATTTTTGACCAAGGACCTTCTGCATCTTTCCAGTCAAAACCTTTTTTTGCAGCCTTTTTTTGAATTTTATAGGCTCTTAAAAGCGGAGGCAATCCGTAAGAAACTGCATCCAAAGAAGATTTCTTTTTTCTTCCTTCTACTTTTTGTTTAATTTGTTCCCATTGTTCTAAAACCTTGTCTGCATCGTTTTGTGAACCTTCAACCAAGGTAGAACTACCTTCTGAATTTTTCCAAACATGAGGATGAC
The DNA here is from genome assembly GCA_937890485.1 of uncultured Treponema sp. Classification (GTDB taxonomy): domain Bacteria; phylum Spirochaetota; class Spirochaetia; order Treponematales; family Treponemataceae; genus RGIG9060. The sequence continues at coordinate 26,323 of CALBXN010000151.1, read as the reverse complement.
GACGAATAATTTTATCACAAACATCGTTCATAACTTGAACAATCGTAAAATCATCATTTTCTTCATGAATACTTGCAATCATAGAAGCATTCAAAAATACATCTCCAAGTTCTTCCTTTGTGTGATTGGCATCACCAGCAGAAATTGCATCTACGGCTTCAAAAGTTTCTTCTATAAGGGGTTGACGCATTGTAAGTGGAGTTTGTTTTCTATCCCAAGGACAACCTTCTGGACTTCTAAGTTTTTGTACGATTTTGTATAGTCGCTCAAAAGCCAAAGCAGGAGTTGTAAAATCATTTGCACTTGTTAAATCTAATTCATTATTCATAAAACAATTATATCAATTTATTAAACATCTTGCTAGTTTAAATACATTCTGTTATCCTTTTAAGCATGAGTATTTTTCAAGCATTAGTTTTAGGTATTTTACAAGGAATTGCAGAATTTCTTCCAATTTCAAGTTCTGGACATCTTGCTGTTGTGCAAAATCTTTTTGGGCTAGAACTTCCTTTAGTTTTTGATGTTTGCTTACACTTAGCAACTTTACTTGCAGTAATTTTAGTTTTTAGAAAACGAATTTGGTCTTTGCTTTGCGTTTTTGGCAGATGGATTACAAGAAAAACTAAGCCAGAAGATTCAATAGAACTTTCTATGATAGTTGCAATCTTAGTTGGAACATTTGTAACAGGTATAATGGGAATTGTAGCAAGTAAATTTTTACCTGACTTTCCTATAAAATTAATTTTTGTTGGCTTTATTATCACAGCATTTTTGTTGATTTTTTCAAGTAAAGTAAGCGAAAAAGAACAAAAAGACGAAAATTCCACAGAGTTAAGCAAAATATCTGTAAAACAAGGTCTTTTTGTAGGATTTGCCCAAGGAATTGGAACTTTGCCAGGAATTTCTAGAAGTGGAATTACAATTTCTGCTTCTCTTTTTGCAAAAATCAATAGAGAAACTGCTGGAGAATTTTCTTTCTTGCTTTCTATTCCTGCAATTTTGGGAGCCTTCATCCTAGAAGCAAAAGATTTAGGAACTTTAACTCAAACAATTTCTGTACTTCCTTTAGCATTAGGATGTCTTGCAGCCTTTACATCTGGAGTAGTATCCCTTACAATGTTAATGAAACTTATCAAAAAAGGTAAGTTACAGTGGTTTGCATACTATCTCATTCCACTTGGAATTTTAGGATTAATTTTTATTAAATAATGAAAGAAGAACGTAACGAAACAATAATTGAATTTGACTCAGAGCCTTTTAATTTTGAAAAAGCAGGATTTGCTTCTACAGAAATAAAAAAACATCTGAAATCTTTAAAAATTGATTCTTCAATAATAAGACGAATTGGAATTGCAAGTTACGAATTAGAAATAAATCAAGTTATTCATTCCCTTGGTGGAAAAATGATTTATCATATTGATGACGAAAAAGTTATAATTGAAGCAGTAGATGTTGGACCAGGAATTCCTGACATACAAAAAGCCTTAACCGAAGGATTTTCTACTGCTTCAGAAAAAGTACGCTCCATGGGATTTGGAGCAGGAATGGGGATTCCAAACACAAAAAGAGTTTCAGACGAATTTACCCTTGAATCTTCTACCACTGGAACTAGAGCAGTTGCTACTATATATTTCAATGGAGAAAAATAATGACAATCAAACAAATGCAAGAAAAACTAAACTTAGAAGTAATTTCTTTAGATTCTGAAAATTCTGAAATTACAGAAGTTTACACCTCAGACCTTCTTAGCGACATTATGGGAAATGCTCCTGAAAATTCTGTTTTAGTTACAATCCAAGCCCATAAAAACACAGTTGCTGTTGCAACCTTAAAAGAAAGTAAAGCAATCATCATTTGTAATAATCGACCTATCCCAGAAGATATGATTGAAGCTGCAAAATCTGAAGAAATTTCAATTTTTAGAACTGAAATGAATCAATATCAAATTTCTGGAAAATTGTACAGCCTTATAGAATCCAATTAAAAGCTAAGGTAGAATTTTATGGGAAGAATTATAAAAGCAGATTTTCATATACATTCTTGCCTTTCTCCTTGTGGCGATTTATCAATGTCTCCAAGTGTAATCGTTGATTACTTAAAACAAAGAAATGTAAAGTTAGCTGCCTTAACAGACCATAATTCATCGCTAAATTGTAAAGCCTTTGCAGAATGTTGTGTAAAAAATGATATAATCCCACTTTTTGGAATGGAACTTCAAACTCAAGAAGAAATTCATCTTTTATGTCTTTTTGATAATCTTGAAATTTCAGAAAAGTTTAGCAATGAAATTTATGATTTACTTCCGCCAATTCCCAATAATCCTGAAAAAATGGGGGACCAAGTTTATGTTGATTCTGAAGAAAACATCCTTGGGGAAGTAGAAAAATACCTTGTAACTTCGGCTGACCTTTCTATCGATGACGCAGTTGAATTTGTACATAAACTTGGAGGAATTGCAATTCCTGCCCACGCCGATAGAAGTGCTTTTTCATTAACTAGCCAGTTTGGAATGATTACAGACGGCAATTGGGACGCTGTAGAATTAGTAAATTTACAAAATGCTCCAGAACACATAAAATCCACTTATCCCTTAACATCATCATCAGACGCCCATTACATCGAACATATTGCAAGAAGAACTTTTAATTTGGAAATTCAAGAAGATTCTCTTGTAAAAACAGATAAATTTGCAAACATCAACGAAGTAAAAAAGGCTCTTGAAAAATTATTGAATAAGTAACGTATTTCTTAGAATATCTTTATGTTCACATCTATTCACATAAATTTTGAATACATTGTTTTAAACATACTGTTTCTAGACAATTATCGATTTCTATGTAATAATTCTAGTTAACAATTATCAAACAAAAGGAATTCCACATGATAAACACAAAAATTAAATTCATTACTGTTTTACTTTTTTTAACTTGTGCTTGCTTGCCAATTTTTGCACAAGAGTATGTTTATGTTTCTGTAGAAAAAGCAGAAATAAAGGAAGGAGCAAATTTATTAGCAAGTAAAGTAACTGAAGTAAAATATGGAGCAAAACTTATTGTTTTAGAGAAACCTGAAAAAGGTGATTGGATAAAAGTTGCATACACCAAGAAAGATGAAAGCATTTCAGGTTGGATACAATCTTCAAATGTAACAAAAAAACGTATTGTAAAATTCTTAAATGATAAAAGTTCTTCCGCAAAAGAACAAGCTCTAGCTGGAAAAGGATCCTCTATAGAAAAATCTAATTCTAATAATGGTAATTTTAAGTCTATAAAATAATTTAATTAATTTATATTCTTAGGAAAATTTAACAATGAAAACAAAAAAAACTAAATTAATAACTATCCTCTTTTTACTATGCTTGGGTTTGCCAATTTTTGCTCAAGAATATGTTTATATTTCAGTAGAAAAAGCAGATTTAAAAGAAGGAACAGGTTTTTTCGCAAGTAAAGTTGCACAAGTGGAATATGGAACAAAACTTTTAGTTTTAGAAAATTCCATCGAAGATAAATGGATTAAAGTTACAGAAGAATATAATCAAAGTGTTTACGGATGGATTTTATCTTCTAATGTAACAAAAAGAAAAGTTATTAATCTTATTGATAAAACAAACACTACATCAAAAGAAATTGCACTCGCTGGAAAAGGATTTTCGGAAGGCAAAGTAAATTCTGGTAAAGTAAATTATACTGCACTAGATAAAATAGAAAACTTTGCAATAAATTTGAATCTGGATGAATTACAAAATTTTATACAAGAAGGAAATTTAAATGGAGAATAATCTATGAAAAATAAATTTTTAACTTTTTGTTGTATTATCTTAATTTCTCTTTCACTTTTTTCTTGTATGACCAATTCTAATGGTGATGCAATTTCTTTTGGATACACACCACAAGAAAAATATACAATCGGAAGAACAGTTGCTGGAAATATTTTAGGAACATATTCTTTGTACTACAATGAAAATCTTTACAATTATCTTAATTCAATTTGTAATAGTATTATTATTAACTCAGATGGAGTTAATCCATACAAAGGATATTTTATAGGTGTTCTTGATACAAACCAAATCAACGCTTTTGCAACTCCGGGTGGTCATATTTTAATTTCTAGAGGAATGTTAAAATCAGTAAATTCAGAAGATGAACTTGCTGCTGTTATTGCCCATGAACTTAGTCATATACAATTAGAACACAGTATAAAAGCTATTAAGAAAAATGAAACAACACATATCATTGGACGAATCACTACTGATATTATAGCTTTAGTAGCAAAACAAATGGACAATTCAATAGATAAAGATACTATCACAGATATAGGAATGCAATTAACAGATTTTACAACAACTTTAGTTAATACTGGTTATTCAAAAAATACAGAATACAAAGCCGACAAAAATGCTGTATTACTTATGGAAAATACTGGCTACAATCCAAATGCAATGAAAACTATGTTGCAAAACTTAAAAAACAACAGAAGTAAAAATTACAAACTTGGATTTGGAAAAACTCATCCATCTCCTAGAAAGAGATTAAATAAAGTAAAAAAAGCTATTTCCGAAACAGAATTTGATTACAACGAAGAATCTAGAATCTCTCGTTTTGAAAATGCAAAACAATATTTTTAATTTTAACTAAGGATGAAAACATAAAAATGAAACCCAAAAGAATTATACTAATAACTTTAATTACAACAATATTTATTTTTGTATTAGATTTACTTGGTATATTTTCTTTTTTGGAAAATAAAACCTATGATTCAAGAACAAAAATCTGTGCAACAAATTCTACATCAGAAGAATTATTTGTAATTTTAATTGATCAAAACAGTCTTGATTGGGCTAGCGAACAAATGAATTGGAGCTGGCCATGGCCAAGGAGTGCTTATGGTGATATCGTAAATTTTTTTAATTTAGGTAATTCTAAAGCTGTAACATTTGATGTAATTTTTTCTGAAGAATCAATTTACGGAAAAGAAGATGACGAATATTTTGCAAAGGCTTGTAAAGATTTTGGCAAAGTTGTACAAATTCAATTTTATGATAATGATTCAAATAATCCAGAAATTCCAGTTACTTCAATTTCATCAATTGATTCAAATTCAGCCCTACAAGGAAACATAAACAGTCTTCCTGATTCAGATACAGTCATAAGACGATGTAGAATATTTTATAATCGAAATGATGAAGAATTTCCATCTCTTGCATCAAGCACTTACATTGTAGGAAGCGAAAATTTTACAAAAGAAAATTTTAAATCTACAGATGAATATAAACATCTAAAAAAAATTAAGACAGATAAAGATAACAGCGTCTTGTTAAAATATAAAACAAGTTTGGAGTCATACATCCCTTATAGTGCAAGTGATATTTTGCAAAGTTACTATGCAATACAGAATGGTGAAGAACCAATTTTATATCCAGAAGATTTTACAGATTCATATATTTTCTTTGGTTATTACGCACCAGGTCTTTATGATACTTGTTCAACTCCACTTTCTTCAACTTATCCTGGAGTAGGAGTTCACATTACTTTACTCGATAATATTTTACAAAATGAATTTATAAACAAAAGTCCAATAATAATAAATTTATTTTTAATCTTATTTGTTTCATTCATAACAACTTTTTTGATTCAATTTTTTGAAACAAAATTTGGTACAAAAAGAACAATTCTATTTAGTAGTACAATTGCTATCTTTTTAATTTTAACTTATACAATAATTTGTTTTGCAATGTTCAGAGTTGGACTATGGTTACCATTAGTAAGTATTTTATTTTCAATCATACTTTCTTATACAATCACTTTTTTTGTAAGTTACAATACAGAAGGAAAACAAAAACGATACATAAAAGATGCATTTAAACAATATTTAAGTCCAGTTGTAATAGAGCAATTAATTTTAAATCCAGATAAACTGAAATTAGGGGGAGAACGTAGAGAAATTAGTATTTTCTTTTCAGACATTCAAGGGTTCACTTCGATTTCAGAAAAATTAAGTCCCGAAAAACTTACTGAATTTTTAAATGTCTATCTTTCAAAAATGACAGATATAATTTTAGAATCTGGAGGAACAATTGATAAATACGAAGGCGATGCTATAATCGCTTTTTGGAATGCACCAACAAACCAAAATAACCACGCACAACGAGCAATTGAAACTGCAATAAAATGTCAAAAAGAAATAATAAAAATGCAAAATGAATTTAGTAAATTTTCTAATACAAAAATCAAAACACGAATTGGAATAAACACTGGTTTTGCTGTTGTTGGTAACATGGGTTCTTCAAAAAGATTTGACTACACAATGCTTGGTGACTCTGTAAACTTAGCATCTCGTTTAGAAGGAATTAATAAACAATTTGGTCTTTACACTTTATGTTCTGAAGAAACAAAATTACAAGCAGAAAATTCTGGAAGTAAATTGAAATTTATTGAAATTGCAAAAGTTCAAGTTGTAGGGAAATCACAAGCCGTTACAGTTTTTACTGCAATGCAAAATGACACTTTTGAAAAGAACAAAATTTTCTGGCAAAAATTTGAAACTGCAAGAAATTTCTTTTACCAAGGTGAAATTGAAAACGCAAAAATAACTTTAAAAAATATTCTACAAGAATTTAATTATACTCTTGCACAAAAATATTTAGATAAATGCAATTCAATTAAACTTCCTATAGCAGAAAACTTAAAAGGTATTTGGGTTGCAACAGAAAAGTAAGCAGTAATTTTTATATGAAAATTACTGCATAAACAAATCCACGACTTCGTAGGAAGTTTTATTATAATAAAGCAAACCATAAACAAATGAACTTGCTAAAACTTTTTTTCCATAGTCGCGACTTTCTTGATAAGGAAACATCTCTATCCAAATATCTGTTGGAACATTTGCAAATTGACTTGCCCATCGTCTTACCCTAGTAATTCCAGTATTATAGGAAATAATTGCTTTTAAGATTGATCCATCAAGTCTACGAATTAATTCATTTAAATAAAATGAGCCAAAAGTAATATTCGTTTTTGCATCAAGTAAATCAAATTCTTTTATACGAAGTTTACGAGCAATATCACTTGCCGTTGATTTCATTAACTGAGTCAAACCTGAAGCACCTGCTACAGAAAAAATATCTTTATCAAAATAACTTTCTGTACGAATCAAACCGTACAAAATAAATTCATCAAGAACATATTCTTCACAGGACTCACTTATCAAATTGGAAAAATATTTAGGATACAAAATTTGTAAAAGTTCTAAATCTTTTCCCTTTCCACAAAGAGAAAAAGCGGTACTTGCTAAACGCAAAATTGTTGGATAAAAATTTTCATCATCAGAAAAATTTTTATAAATTTCTTTTGTAAAATCACTTAAAATATCACTTGATAAATAATCTTTATATTGTTTTACAATTTCGTAAAAAGTTGAAATTTGCTTGTACTTAATACAAGAAGTCAAAATATTAAAAACTGATTTTGAAATTTGTTCATCTTTTACATTTAAATTTTCTTGATTAAAATTAAAATACATATAATCTAATATTTTTTTAGAATCAAGATTTAAATTTTTAGCAGACATAATTTTATAATACAAAGAACTTTCTGAATTTTCTAAAACATCAAAAAATAATTTTTCCAAAAATTCATCTTCAATAATTTCTTGTAAATTTGCATAATCAGTTTTTATCAATCTAGCTGTCAAATATGCCCAAGCTGATTTTATTTCTTCTGAAGCAACTTGTTCTATTGTGGTATAAAAATTACAAAAAGCTGTCCATTGGCGAGTTGAAATTAAATGTAATTTTAATTCTTCCAAAAGGTCAGAATAATAGGATTTATCTTTCCATGAATTTCCATACAATTTTATTTCATTCATAAGAGAAGCGAAAGATTCTTTTTTAGATTGATTTAAATAATACCAAATTGCATTATCGTAATTTTCATCATTAATTGAATTTCGTGCAGACAATAAAAAACATTCTTTTGCATTTTTGTAATATGTAGAATTTGTTTTATCAAAAATCCTTCCTGCGTAAAAATACAAATAAAATAATTTTTCTTTTTTAACAAAAATATTTTCTGTTAAATTTTTTGTATTTGAATAATTATCAGCAATATTTTTTAAACTTTGAGCAAGTTGAATTTTTGATTCTATCAAATAATTTATTTTAATAATTTCAAAATTTCCATATAAAAATGATTTTCCAATTTCAGAAATCATTTGTGGAGAAAGATTTATAATATCATCAAGAGATAAGATCATTTCTGTAAATTTTTCTAGAGCATGATTATATTTTTTATTAAACAAATCTGTTCTAAATTGAAAAATTAAATTTATTTTTTTTCCATCTTCAGTTTCATAAAAGAATCTATCAGATGCAAATTCTTCAAAAAAAGTTAAATGATATTTTGAAAATTTTTCTTGCTTTACCCAATTTAAAATAATTGGATTATTTACAGTTTTATTTTTTTTTGCAAGCGAAACAACATAACAATATTTTAACCAATCTTTTTTTACATTTGAATTTTGAGTAAGCAAAGTTGGAATAAGTTTTATTACTTTTTCATATTTTTGATTATCAACCAAACTCTGTACATAATAATTATATGTTTCTGCTTGGGGATTTTTTTTTGAATTAATAGCAATAGTAGTTAACTTCAACATTTTGTGTGAATCTATATTTAGTTCTTTCAATTTGCGTAAACTCAACAAGACTTCTACACTAGAACCCTTCTTTATTGCCTTTTCAAAATTTTTAATGGCTTTCTCTTTTTGCTGAGATTCTAACTCTACTATCCCTTGCACATAAAAATCAGATGAATTAGTACATCCTGCAAAACAGAATGTACTAATCAATAGAAGAGAAAATATTTTTTTTATCTCTTTAATCATAAAAATTATCTTGGAGGAATTGTTATTATTGTTCCAGAGATAATGTAATCTGGATTTTCCAAGTTGTTATAATCAGCAATGAATTTATACAACCAAGGATTTTTGTAATAAGTTCCAGCAATATCCCAAAGAGTATCACCCCACTTAATTTTGTACTCAACACCTTTAAGTTTTTCAGGAACAACTTCAGGTTCTTTTGGAGTAACTACAGGAGCTTCTACAATAACAATTTCATCTTCTTTTGCTTGTTCTTCAACTAAAATATCAGATTTATTTTCTTCAACAATAGGCTCTGTAGGAACAGGAACTGGCGCAACTTCTTCCACAAGAGATTCTTCTTTTTGCCAAATTGAATCTGATGAAATTTCTTCTTTTCCTTTTATTTTTGAAGGAGTTAAGAACATAATCAATAACAATGCAATTACACAAACAACTGCACAAATACTACAAATCAAAACTGGAATAGAACAACGTTTTTTTTCTGGGCAATCATTATCATTGTCAGTATCAACATATAAATCAGAAAAAGATAAATCTGGGCTTGGGATTGAATCATCCAAATTTCCAGATGTATCAATATCAGAGGCAAATGCATCTGATTCTAACATATCATCATCAATATCCATATCGTCACCTATATTACCATAATCGTTACCAATTCCAAATAACCCATCATCTTTATCTAAGTCTGATTCATCATTATCAGTTTGTGTTGTTGGAATATCACTAAAATCAGGAAATGATTCTTCTGAAAAATCAGAATTTTCTGTTTCAAAATCATTATCGGAACTAGTTAAATCATCATCAAAATTAGGCTCTCCTAAAATTGAATCATTCATAAAAGAATTTGATTCTGAAATGTCGTTTTCAACAGGAATGTCAATATCTGGCATCTCACCAAGTTCATCAGAAATTTCAGTTTCTGTTTCTTCTTCAAAAGATGGCATATCGTCTAAACCTGGCATTTCATTAAGTTCATCTGAAATTTCAGTTCCTGTCTCTTCTTCAAAAGATGGCATATCGTCTAAATCTGGCATCTCACCAAGTTCATCTGAAATTTCAGTTTCTGTTTCTTCTTCAAAAGATGGCATATCGTCTAAATCTGGCATTTCATTAAGTTCATCAGAAATTTCAGTTTCTGTCTCTTCTTCAAAAGACGGCATATCGTCTAAATCTGGCATTTCATTAAGTTCATCAGAAATTTCAGTTTCTGTTTCTTCTTCAAAAGACGGCATATCGTCAACAGGTGCAATAGTTGGTTCTTCTGTGATAAAATTATTTTCAACTTCTAAATTATCTTCTATAACATCATTTTCAATGACATCATCTGTAACAACATCCACAGTAGGTTCATCTTGAACAAGAGCATTCATCTGCAATTCTGATTCATCAAAATCTGTATTTTCTTCAACTGAATTCACTTCTTCAGAAAGCAATTCATCTACATCTCCAAAGTCGTCAAGGTTTAAATCATCTGTTTCAGAAACATCACTAGCCAAAACATCCTCCTGAATATCTTCATTGTTAGCAAATTCATCTACAAAAGAATCGCTATCTTCATTATCGGAAGATTCTGAATCAATCATAGAAAAATCTGGAACAATTGTTCTTTCAGAAGAATCTAAAGTGACCAAAGACACTTTTGTTTCACTATGCTCTCCTGACTCGCAATCTTCTATTGAAGCAGATAATACATTTTCCAAGTCAATTTCAATTTTTAGATTTAGTGTAGGAGTTTCCTTAGGTCTTGGTAAAAGATTTTCAACCAATAAAGTATCAACATATTCAGCATCTTCCATATTGTCTGAAGAAGAGCGATACAAATCTAACTGTACGGTTGTTTGATCATCCCGCACTGTTGTGAGTTCAATTTTCTGTGTTTGAGGTTTACCCTCTTCTAAGATAGGATAAAAAGACCCATCTGCTAATTTTATCCCTATTTTATAATTTTCCATACTATTCACCTTAGTTTAATGGTATTATGCTTATCAAATCTTGTCAACGCTTTTTTTCTTGACAGTTATTAAAAGGATTGACATAATAGTATATTATGGATTCTTTATTTCCTATTTTGATTGCTATAATTGTGGTTGCAGTTTTTGGTATTATTCTCTCTCTGGCTTTGGGTTCAAAATCTAAAGGAGATAAAGGTAATAAAAGACAAAAAGAACGACAAATCATTATTAGAGATGCTACAAAAAAACTTACTTCAGACCCTCACAATGTACCTGCTCTTACAGAATTAAGTAACTTATACTATAAAGAGCATAATTGGCAAGGAGCCTATCCTTTATATTCAACACTTATGAATCTTGCCACAACGCGAGTTGGAATAAATCTAGCAGAGTCAAAACTAAAACATGGAGTTTGTGCCGCAAATCTAGGAAAAACACAAGAAGCCTTAAAATCACTTTTGGAAGCACGGAAATTAAATCCTGATATTTTTGATGTTAACTACTATCTTGGAAAAGTTTTAGTAGAACAAAAAGAATATGAAAAAGCAATTCCACTATTAAAAAAAGCAATCACAATCAATGGCGAAGTTCCAGATTGTTATGGATTAATAGGAAAAGCTTATTATCTTTCAAAAAAATACAAAGAGTCTTTACCATATCTACGAAAAGCATTGGATAGTAATCCTGAAGATAAAGAATTACTATTTTCTATGGCTGATGCATTAAATGAATCTGGAACTCCAGATAGAGCTATAAAAGTATTTATGCATTTAAGACCAGATCCTGTTTATGGAGCTCAAAGTTGTTTGGCAGCAGGAATTTATCATATAAGATGTAATCAAAACGATGCAGCAATTAAAGACTTCGAAATTGGTATAAAACACGAAAATGCACCTATAGATTTACTTTTAAATATTAAATATAGACTTGCACAATGTTACATAAAAGACTCAAACATGATTGCTGGTCTTAATTTATTTAAAAACATTCAGGCTAATCATCCAAATTACAAAGATGTTCCTGCTTTAATTACAAAATATCAAGAATTAAACCAAAACTCTAATTTACGAACTTACATGATTGGTACATCAAATGAATTTGTAGCAATTTGTAGAAAAATAGCAAGTACTTTTTTCAAGAAATCCAGAACTAAAGTTATTGATATAAACGTATCTGCTGATTACGCTGAACTTTTAACAGAAATAAGTACAGACAAATGGCAAGATATTATTACATTTAGATTTTATCGAACAACTGGTTCAACTGGCGAACTTTATGTTAGAGATTTTCATGCGAAAATTAGGGACGAAAAAGCTGGAAGAGGACTTTGTTTTACAGCAGGAGTATTTTCAGACGAAGCAAAAAAGTATATTGAAGGTCGTCCAATAGACTTGATTGAAAAAACACAACTTTCAAAAATCTTATCTTCACTAGAAATGAATTCACTGTAAATTAGGGTTTTGGAATTACAACTAAATTTCTTTCGTTTTCTGGTAAAAAAGGAACTTTTAACGGAAGAACGTCCCATTTGGGAGCCCACTGAGCGATGCCTTCCATTTCAGCTTGAATTTTTTCCATTTTTGCTTTATATGCTGCTAATTTTCCGTTTGGCTTTAAAATTCGTAGTAAAACACGAATCATCTTTTTTTCTAAAGGTCTAAAAGCCCTAAAAACCACAAGGTCAAAACTATTTTGTGGAACTCGCTCTGCTTCTAGTGTTTTTACAGTAACATTTTTTAATTGTAAAACTGCACAACAATTTTCAAGGAAAGAACATCGTTTTGTCATTCTTTCGATTAAGTTAAAATGAACATCATCAAAAACAATCGCCAAAGGAATTCCTGGCAAACCGCCACCTGAACCCACATCTGCAATTTCAATAATTTCTGAAGTTGACTGCTTTGCTTGTTCTATCAGTTCTTTTATTTGATGATATGGAGCTAAACTATCAAGGATATGCCGAACAATAATATCTTGATAGGAATCGGCTCCCACCAAGTCATAAGCGGAGTTAAATAATTCTAATTCATTTACATAAGAATTGAGTTTTGGCAAAACTCTTCCAATAAGTTCTGCCGAAAACCCTAATTCTTCTAAACCTTGTTGTAACATCTAATTTTACTAAAACTATTTATTGTAATTTCGTTTTACTTTTTTGGTTGTAGTCATTTCAAGAGCTTCTTCCAAAATTGTAATTTTAGAAATTTTTGCATAAGAAGCTTGATTTTTGTTTACTTTTTCAACGATTTCAGAAATTGCTGACTGAACTGGATCTACAGCTTCAGGTGTGTTTCGCATTACATTTAATCGTTTGAATAAATCATCTGATGGATAAATTAAGGCTTCAATTCCTTCAGATTTTGTTGCTTCATCCATAATGTAACCTTGAACTGTAATTTGGTCAATATCAGTAAACAATTGGAAAGCATTTTCAATTTCTTCTGGGAATACGTTTTTTCCACCTTCTGTAACAATCATATTTTTTGCTCTACCTGCAAGATACAAGTAGTTTTCATCATCAAGTTTTCCAAGGTCTCCTGTTTTGAACCAGCCGTCTTCTGTAAATACTTCAGCTGTTTCTTCTGGCATGTTGTAATAACCTTTCATTACCATAGGACCTTTTACTTGAACTTCACCTACACCATTTTCATCTGGATCTGCAATTCTCATATCCATGTATGGAGCAAAGAATTTTCCAACACTTTCAATTTTAAAGTGTTCAACAGGATTCAAAGCAATAATAGGAGAAGTTTCTGTTAATCCGTAACCTTGAATAAAATCAATACCTAATTCCTGATAAACACGGAATACACTTGGAGCAAGAGGACCACCTCCACAAATTGCTACACGAAGTGTACTAATACTTGCTTTTTCAAGAACTGCTTTGAAAATCTTTTTACCAGGATTAACTTTAAATACTTTTTTGCAGAAAAATGAAACTCCCATTAAAAATTTCATTAATCCGTTTACGATAGGACCTTTTTCTTTAATTCCTTTGAGAATACCTGCCAAAAGTTTATTGAATAACAATGGAACACCAAGAAGCATTGTGATTTTACCTTCTTTAAGTTCACGGAGCATTCTTGAAACAGCCATTGATTTTCCGAATACAACTTCTGCACCAGTAGACATTGACTCAATAAATACAGCTTGCATTGTGTATGAGTGATGGATTGGTAAAAGTGCATAGAAAACATCAGTTGAATAAACTGTAAGATTTGTTTGTGCAATATAACAGTCAGAAACTAAGTTTTTGTGTGTCAACATAACACCTTTAGGATTTCCTGTAGTTCCTGATGTAAAAAGAATTGCAGCAACATCATCTTCTGTAGGAAGTTCTGCTGTAAATTGTTTTTCTTCTGATAGATTGTAAGCATAAAATTCTGGATATTTTTTGCTTAAGGAGAAAATTTTTATACCTTGTGGATTTGCTGAAAAATATCCATATTTTTCTTCGTCAACAAAGAATAAAACAGGGTTTGACGCATTTAACAAATTGCAAATTTCTTTATCATGTAGACCGTAATCGATAGGAACTACAATTCCACCTGCAAACAAAGTTGCAAGATAAACAGTTGCCCATTCTGGAGAGTTTTTACCTGAAACTGCAACTCTATCACCTTTTTTTACACCTTGTGATAACATCCAGTTTGCTAATTTTTGTACATTTGCTAAAACTTGTGAATAACTAAGAGTTATTTTTTCTGGTTCAAAATCTGTAAAACAAGAATTGTTTGGATATCTTGAAACTGTAATTGAAAACATTTCTGGAAGTGTTGGCCACTCTCCAGTAAAAGACTTTCCTCTAAATTCATCTAAAAATGCCCAAGGAAGTGGTTTTTGTTTTTTTGCCATAATTAAATCATCCTTAAAAAAAATTAAATAGTATTACCTTCTTGTTTAGACACTAATTATATAGAAAAGGTTGCACATTTATTATACAATTTTTTAATAAAAAATGCAAAAACTTGTAAAAATGATAGAAAAAAACACAATTCTAGGATATACTACCAAAGATGAAAATAAAAACTTTGTTTTTGATACTTTGTATCACTTTTGTAACTTATTTTTGTTTTGCTCAAACAATTCCAACAGAAGCTAAAAGGAATTCCCTTGTAGAAGAGTGTAAAAAATATATCGGAACACCTTATCTTTATGGAGGTTTAACCAAAGATGGAATTGACTGTTCTGGACTAGTTTTCACTGCTGTAAGAGATTCAACAGGAATACAACTTCCTCGAACAGTAAATGCATTATATTCTTTTGTACGAATTATCCCTGACGACCAAAAACAAAAAGGAGATTTAGTATTCTTCAAAACTGTTGAATCAAAAATTTCCCATGTTGGTATATATATTGGTAAAAATCAATTTATTCATTCTGTAAGTGATGGACCAAATACAGGAGTTATAGTTTCTTCATTGAAAGAAAATTATTGGAAATCTCGTTATGTAGGTGTTGGTTCTTACTTCCCAATAGAAAATGAAATTCAAATTGCTGCAGATGATACCCAAGAAGAATCTTCAATAGAAAATCCTTCAAATATACAAAACGATAATAATCTCGTATCTAAAAAAAAAACGAGTACATTTAATGTAGATTTTTCAGTATTCATGAATTGGAATCTTTTTACAACTAACCAATTTTTATTTAATGTTCGAGGTGTAACTTTACAAGTTCACGGTGTTTATAATAAGTGGAAATTGCATCCTGGATTTGGAATTGACTTTAAATATGAACCTAAAATGAATATATTTCAAATTCCCATGTACTTTTCACTTTCTCCAAAAGACTTTTTGCGAATTTACGCAGGAACAGTTTTTACTTTTGGGAAACCTGTTTTACTTGGTTCTGGAGAAGAAATTAAAAGTTCAATTTTCCCAGGGATTTTAGGATTTTCATTACAAACTCCTGCAATTTCAATTGGAAAAACAGGGCTTAGATTTGTGCAAGATGTAAATTACACAATTTTTAACAAAACAAATAATTCTGCATTAAGTTTTGTTGATTCTATTGTGGCTGGATTTATACTTCAATCAGGAATTAGATTAGATATTAATTTTTAGTCAAAGGTGTTTTTATGAGAAAAATAATTTTAAGTTTATCAGTTTTTGTTTTGATATTTTTGATATTTGCTTGTTCTCCATCTTTATCAATCACAATGAAAGATGAATCTACAACTGATTTTAATTTTAACATCACAAACACCGAAAGTTTTTTTGCAAATTTTTCAGCCTTTATGGATTTTAACGAAGAAGATTTTTACAATACAGTTTCTTTGCAATCAAGCTTAGAAAGTTTAGGTTTTACAAATATTTTTATTCAAACAGATAAAAATACTGATATAAAAATAAAGGCACAAATACAAAACCAAAATTTTATTGATGAAGAAAATCCACTTTCAACTTTAATTTCTATAACAAACAACGACTTTTCTATAACAATAAAACCTGAAAATATCATAGAAATTCTTAGCTCAATTCCGGAGATAACTGACTATCTTGATTTATTAATGGCACCAATTTATACAGGAGAGCAAATTTCAGAACCTGAATATCTTGAATTATTTGCTTCAGTTTACGGAGAATCTTTTGCACAAGACTTTGAAAAAACAAATTTTAATATTTCAGTACAAACTTTATTAACTATAAAAGATATAGAAATTTCAAATTCGCATCTTTTTGGTGTAAATTTTGAAAATAAAACTGCTAATATTCAAATTCCGTTATATAAACTTCTTTGTCATAACGAAAATAATTTTATAAAAATCATTTTTTAAAAAAAATTCATACCATTTCATTGAATACAGTAGAATACACTGCTATTTACTGACATTTCATATTTTTCTCATAAAATTATTTGTTGCACTTTTGACATTTTGCCCTTAAAATAGACTTACGAGGAAAAAAGAAAATAAACGGGGGTCTAAATGGCTGAAATGGCAAATGCTGGTTTTTCAAAAGAACTAGATGCATTTATTGATGAATGGAAAAACAAACCAGGAAATCTCATCATGATTTTGCACAAAGTTCAAGAAGAACAAGGCTATATCTCAAAAGAAGCAGCTTGCGAAGTTGCAAAGCGCACAAATTCACACCTTGCAAGAGTTTATGGTGTTATGTCTTTTTATCACTTTTTCAAAACACAACGTCCTGGAAAAAATACTATCAGTGTTTGCTTAGGAACTGCATGTTATCTTAAAGGTGGACAAGATATTATCGATGAAGCAAAAAGTATCCTAGGACTAGGTGATGACAAAATCTCTACCGATGATGGATTATTCTCTGTTGAACCAGTTAGATGTATTGGATGTTGTGGTCTTGCACCTGTTATGTCTGTAAACGGTGATGTTTACGGAAAATTAACAAAAAATCAGATTGCAGGAATTATCGATAAATATAGAGATGCTTAAAAACAAATGCATTACACCTTGTCCGATTTAATTGCAGATATTGTACAAAATTCAGTAGAAGCAGATTCAAGTCAAATCACTTTGGAACTTGATGAAACTCAGACAGGGCTTACAGTTTACATCCGAGATAACGGCAAAGGGATGTCAGAAGAAACTTTGAAAAAAGTTCAAAATCCATTTTACACAGATGGAATAAAACATCCAAACAGAAAAATTGGAATGGGAATTCCCTTTTTAATTCAAACCGTTACCCAAACAGAAGGGGATTACAAAATCACTTCAGAACTTGGAATTGGAACTACAGTTTATGCATTTTTTAATCTGGCAAATATTGATACTCCTCCCTTGGGAGATGTTTCAAATTTATTTCGTCAGGTTTTAACTTTTACAGGCAATTTTGAAATGACGATTATCCGAAAGAAAAATACAGATGCAATTCAGCTTGACTATAAACTAAAAAAATCGGAAATCGTAGAAGCCCTTGGTGGACTAGAAACAGTTGCAGATCTTTCATTACTAGGTGATTTTCTAAAAAGCCAAGAAGAATATGAATAACTAAAGGAGGAGCAGAGGCGTTTACCTTTGCTAAAAATTATATGGCAAAAATGACACTAGAAGAATTACGAGCATTACGCAATTCTGTAAAATCTGATCTTGTAAAAAGAGATTCAGACGGAAAAAGTATCCAGATAATTGTAGGTATGGGAACTTGTGGTATTGCAGCTGGTGCAAAAGTTACATTAGACAAATTTATTGCACTTTTAGATGAAAAAGGAATTGCAGAAAACGCAATTATTAGACAAACAGGTTGTATGGGACTTTGTGCTAACGAACCAACAGTTGAAGTGATTGTTCCAGAAATGCCAGCTGTAATTTATGGAAATGTGGATGAAAAAGCAGTTGAAAAAATTGTTGAAGATCACATCATCAATAAAAAACTTGTAGATAATTTAATTTTAGATCGTCCAGCTGGCGACATCGTAAAATAGGAGAAAAATAGATGGCATATACACATTATATTCTTGTCTGTGGTGGAACAGGTTGTGAATCAAGTAATGCAGATCTTATTTACAAAAACCTTCAAACAGAAGCAAAAAACTTTGGTGTAGAAGACAAAGTTCAAATTGTAAAAACTGGTTGTTTCGGATTTTGTGAAAAAGGACCTATCGTAAAAGTTCTACCAGAAGATTCTTTCTATGTAGAAGTAAAACCAGAAGATGCAAAAGATATTATTGCAGAACAAATCGTAAAAGGTCGCGAAGTTCAACGCCTTCTTTACAATAAAGAAAAGAAAAGTATCGAAGAAGTTCAAGAAATTCAATTCTATCAAAAACAACTTCGTATAGTTTTAAGAAACTGTGGTGTTATCAATCCAGAAAATATTGAAGAATACATCGCTCGTGACGGTTATCTTGCTTTGGAAAAAGCACTTTTTGAAATGACTCCAGAACAAATCGTTGATGAAATCAAAAAATCTGGTCTTAGAGGACGTGGAGGAGCTGGATTCCCAACTGGATTAAAATGGGAAGCAGGTATGAAAGCTCCAGGAGATGTGAAATACGTTGTATGTAACGCTGATGAGGGAGACCCAGGTGCTTACATGGATCGTTCAACCATCGAAGGAGACCCACACTCAATCCTTGAAGCAATGACAATTTGTGGTAAAGCAATCGGAGCAAATAAAGGATTTGTTTACATCCGTGCTGAATATCCACTTGCAATCGAAAGATTAAAGGTTGCTATGGCTCAAGCAAGAGAAAATGGTCTTTTAGGAAAAGATATTTTAGGTTCAGGATTTGATTTTGATATTGAAATTCGTCTAGGTGCTGGTGCATTCGTTTGTGGTGAAGAAACAGCCCTTCTTCGTTCTATCGAAGGACAACGGGGAATGCCTACTCCAAAACCACCATTCCCAGCACAATGCGGACTTTGGGGCAAACCTACAGTTATCAACAATGTTGAAACTTGGGCAAACATCCCAGTAATCCTTACAAAAGGTGCAGATTGGTTCAATAAAATCGGAACAGAGGATTCTAAAGGAACAAAAGTTTTTGCTCTAACAGGTAAAATCAACAACTCTGGACTTGTAGAAGTTCCAATGGGAACAACTTTACGAGAAATCATCTTTGAAATTGGTGGTGGAATCAAAGGTGGAAAGAAATTCAAAGGTGTTCAAACTGGTGGGCCATCAGGTGGAATTATCACAGAAGAACACTTAGACACACCTATCGACTTTGGTGCTTTAACACGACTTGGCTCAATGATGGGTTCAGGTGGTATGATTGTTATGGACGAAGACGACTGTGTTGTAGACGTAGCAAAATTCTACATGGAATTCTGTGTAGATGAATCTTGTGGAAAATGTTCTCCTTGTAGAATCGGAACAAGGCAAATGCACACTATCCTTGATAAAATTTCACGAGGAAATGGTGAGTTAGAAGATTTACAAAAACTTAAAGACATTGGACAAGCGATGAAATCTGCTTCTCTTTGTGCTTTAGGACAATCTGCTCCTAACCCAACTCTTTCTACAATAAATAAATTTGAACAAGAATACATTGATCACATTGTAAACAAAAAATGTGTTGCTGGAAAATGTAAGAAACTTATTTCTTACGAAATTACAGAAAAATGTATTGGTTGTGGAATGTGTGCTAGAAACTGTCCTGCAAACTGTATCGTAGGTGAAAAGAAATCTAGACATGTAATTGACCAGAATAAATGTCTAAAATGTGGTCAATGTGAAAAGACTTGTAAATTTGGTGCAATCATCAAAAAATAAGGAATTGGAGGAATTAGATGGTTAATGTTAATATAAACGGAATTGATATAGAAGTTCCAGAAGGAACAACAATTCTCCAAGCTGCAAAGATGTTGAATATTAAAATTCCAACACTTTGTTACAATGATGATTTACCAGCTTGGGCTTCTTGTGGAATTTGTATTGTACGCTTAGCTGGAACACCAAAAATGCTACGTGCTTGTACAACAAAAGTTGCTCCTGGAATGAAACTTATCACTCATGATCCAGAAATCAACAAAGCTCGTCGTACAGTTCTTGAATTGGTTTTGTCAAATCACCCACAGGATTGTTTACAATGTAACAGAAGTGGTCAGTGTGAATTACAAGACTTAGCAATGGATTTTGGATTACGTTCCGCTCCAAGATTTACTCAAATACTAAAAAATCAACCAACAGATGATTCTTACGAAGAAATTGTTTTAGATAGAAACAAATGTATCAACTGTGGTCGTTGTGTAGAAGCTTGTCAACTTATGCAAAATGTTTGGGCAATGGAATACACAGGTCGTGGAGATAAAACTGTTATCGGACCTGTTGCAGGTAGCGATTTAGCTCATAGCCCATGTATTCGTTGTGGTCAATGTGCAGCTCACTGTCCTACTGGAGCAATCACAACTCATAACAAACTTGAAGAAGTATTTGACAAAGTTGCAGACCCAGAAATTACATCAGTAGTTTCAATTGCACCTTCAGTTAGAGCCGCAATCGGAGAAGAATTTGGACTTCCAGCAGGAACATTATGTACAGGTAAACTTTACACTGCACTACGCATGTTAGGATTCAAATATATCTTTGATACAAACTTTGCAGCAGACCTTACAATCATGGAAGAAGGAACTGAATTAGTAACTCGCCTTACAAAAGGTGGTGCATTGCCAATGTTTACAAGTTGTTGTCCAGGTTGGGTTGATTACGCAGAAAAAAATTATCATGACCTTTTGCCAAATCTTTCAAGCGCAAAATCTCCACAGCAAATGCAGGGAGCAATCACAAAAACTTACTGGGCAGAAAAAGCTGGAATTGACGCAAGTAAAATTTTCCATCTTTCAGTGATGCCATGTACAGCAAAAGCATACGAAGCACGCCGTGACGACAATATGAAATCTTCAGGTTATCAAGATATTGATAAAGTTTTAACTACAAGAGAACTTGCATCTGTAATTCGTCAAGCAGGAATTGATTTTGTAAATCTTCCAGAAAGCGAAGCAGACAGTCCAATCGGACCATACACAGGAGCAGCAACTATTTTTGGTGCAACTGGTGGAGTTATGGAAGCAGCAGTTAGAACAGCATACAAACTTGTTACAGGTAACGAATTAGGAGACGTAAATTATACTCCAGTTCGTGGACTTGAAGGTGTAAAGAAAGCAGAAGTTGATTTAAACGGAACAAAAGTAAAACTTGCAGTTATTCACCAAATGGGAAATGTTGATGCAGTTGTACAAGAAATCCGAAAAGCTGCCGAAGAAGGAAAAGAAAGACCTTACGACTTTATCGAAGTTATGGCTTGTAAAGGTGGTTGTGTAACTGGAGGTGGACAACCTTATGGACACAATGACGACCTTCGTATCAAACGAGCTGCAGCACTTTATCAAGATGATGAAACTCACGAAATTCGTTGTTCACACCAAAATCCTCTCATCACAAAAATTTATGATGAATATTTTGGCCAACCAAACAGCGAAAAATCACATCACTTGTTACATACAACTTACACAAAACGTGACTTGTATAACTAAAGTTGTTTAGTTTTTATAAATTGCCCAGAGAAAAAAAATTCTTTGGGCAATTTTCTTTTTTAAAATAAAATGCTATTATCAATTTATGAATGAAGAACGAATAACTTATATAGAAACAAAACTTGCTTATCTTGAAGACTTTTTGAATCAATTACAAGAAGTAACCGTTGAACATGGAAAAATTATCGATAAACTTCTATCAGAAAATAAAGCTATGTCCATCAAAATCAAAGAATTATCCGACAATCAAGAAGGCGAAATTCCTAACGTAAGACCACCTCACTATTAATCCTACTGATTTACTTTTACGCAAAGTTGCGCGAAGGGAATTTGTATATTAGCTTGGTCAAAGGCTTTTTTTATCTCAATATAAACTTGATTTTTTGCAGTTATTAAATCCGAATTGTTTAGAAAAACAGAAAGAACAAGATTTATTCCAGAATTTCCAAAACCATCATAATACGCAAAAGATTCACTATCTTTTATTAAACAAGAACATTTGTCTGGTACTTTAGAAAGAACTTCTAGGGCTTTTTCCATGTCATCATCATAAGAAATTGAAACATTCACATTTAATCGCCTTGTAGGATAAAACGAAGTATTTTGTAAGTTTTCTTTTATAATCGTTTCGTTTGGAACTCGTACCATTTGATTATCTGGAGTTTTAATTTTTACCGAAAGCATATCTATAGAATCAACCGTTCCAGAAACATCCTTAATGGTGATATAATCTCCAATTTTAAGAGATTTTTCTGATAAAATAAAAAATCCACTTATGATGTTACTAAATGAAGTTTGAGCCGCAAACCCGATAGCAACTCCAGCAATTCCTGCCGCCCCTAAAAGAGCAGTAATTTTTATATTAAATATTCCCAAAACATAAATTACAGCTAAGACAAAAAAAGAATATTTTAGTATTTTTGCAATTAATTTAAAGGTTTGTGCTTTTAATTTTTCTTTTGCAAATTTTTTATAAATCATTGATATTAACAAATACAATAGAATAAAAATTACTAAACCAACCACAACAGAAATAATATTAGAAATTAATTTTGGTGTAAAAGTTTCTTTTATCAATTTAATTAAAGAGTTTTCCATAAAAAATACCTGCCAATTCGTAATAAAACTTATATTTTAAGTATATTACAAATTTTGCTGACAAATATCGTTTATAGGACATTCTTTACATTTTGGATTTCTTGCGGTACAAATATATCTTCCATGCAAAATTAGCCAGTGATGAGCATGTTCCATATATTCATCAGGAATGATTTTTAATAAATCTTGCTCAATAGTTTCTGGATTTGTTCCAAAAGAAAGCCCAATTCTTGGAGAAATTCTTAATAAATGAGTATCCACTGGCATAGTTTTTTCGCCATAAACTACATTCAAAATTACATTTGCAGTCTTTCTTCCTACTCCTGGCAAACTCATTAAATCTTCTCTGGTACGAGGAAGAGAACTGTTAAAATTTTCTACAAGCAATTTACTTAGAGCAATTACATTTTTTGCTTTTGCACGATAAAGCCCAATTGATTTGATATATTCAATAAGACCTTCTTCACCAAGTTCAAGCATTTTTTCTGGAGTATCAACTTTTTTATATAAACTTTCTGTAGCTTTATTCACGCTTTTATCAGTTGCCTGAGCAGATAAAACTACAGAAACTAGTAAAGTATAGTTATTTGGAGCAATAAGTTCTGTTGTAGGCTTAGGATTCTTCTCTTTAAATCGTTCAAAAAGAAGAATCACTTTATCCTTTGACAAAACTTTTAAATCATCAGTTTTATTTGATGGCGTTTTTAAGTTCATCTACTTTATCTGTTTTTTCCCAAGTAAATTCGCTTCTACCAAAATGACCGTAAGAAGCAGTTTTTGAATAAACAGGTTTTAATAAATCTAAAGTTTTAACAATTCCAGCAGGAGAACAATCAAAAACTTCTTTTACAGCTTCAGAAATAGCAAAATCACTAACTTTTCCTGTGCCAAAAGTATCAACCATGATAGAAACAGGAAAAGGAACACCGATTGCATAGGCAAGTTGAACTTCACATCTTTCTGCAAGACCACTTGCAACAACATTCTTTGCAATATAACGAGCCATGTAAGCAGCAGAACGGTCTACTTTAGATGGGTCTTTACCAGAGAAAGCTCCACCACCATGACGTCCCATTCCACCGTAAGTATCAACAATGATTTTTCTTCCAGTTAAACCTGTATCACCAAATGGACCACCAATTACAAAGCGACCAGTAGGATTTATAAAATATTTTGTTTTGTCATCAAGTAAACCAGTAGGAGTTAATACCGGCTTAATAATTTGCTCGATAATTCCTTCTTTGATATCTTTGTCTGAAACATCAGGATCATGCTGATGAGAAATAACTACAGCATCAATTCTAACAGGTTTATGACCTTCATATTCTATTGTAACTTGACTTTTTGCGTCAGGACGGAGCCATGACAAAGTTTTATTTTTTCTAAGTTCAGTTGCTTTTCTAAGCAAATTATGAGAATACATAATTGGAGCTGGCATAAGTTCTGGAGTTTCGGAACAAGCAAATCCAAACATCATTCCTTGGTCTCCAGCACCTTGTTGACCTTCGTATTCTTTTAACCCCTTACCTACAACACCTTGGTTAATATCAGGAGATTGTGAGTGAATCATGTTCATTACAGCCATTGATTTATAATCAAGACCATAATCTGAATCAGTATAACCAATTTCACGAGCAACATTTCTTGCAATTTCATCTATTGGAATATAATCATTTGTTGTGATTTCGCCACCAACTAAAACCATACCAGCAGAAGCAAAAGTTTCACAAGCAACATGACTTGAAGAATCATTTGTTAAACATGCATCTAAAACTGCATCTGAGATTTGATCACATAATTTATCTGGATGTCCTTCTCCAACAGATTCTGAAGTAAAAAGGTATCGATTATCTTTCATAAAACCTCCAAAAATCGGTAATTTATACTATAAAATAAAAAAAATATATTTATAGTATACACAAAATTCTGTTTTTATAGTATACTTTACACGAGAGATATTCAAGTACTATAAAACACAAACCTAGGAGGGTACATGGCACTTTACAAATCATATAACAAAACACAAAAAACTTGTGTTGTAACGTTTGAGCTTTCAGCAGAAGCTGCCAAAGGTGCAAGCAAAGTCTGGTTAGCAGGTGATTTTAACAGTTGGAGTTCCATCGACACTCCAATGAAAAAACACAAAGATGGAAGTTTTTCTGTAAAATTGACACTAGAAACAGGCAAGGAATATCAATTTAGATATCTTTTAGACGGTAAACATTGGGAAAACGACTGGGCAGCAGATAAATATGTTCCAGCACCATTTTCTTTTACAGACAACTCAGTTGTAATTGTATAAATTACTAACTTCTAGTTATTAAAGCAAACTCGTGGAGAATCCAAAATGATTTTTCACGAGTTTTTTTTATAGAGAAGGATTTTATTCGACAATACTAAAACTGCAAAAAATAAACACTCTACTTCAACCCAACTTCAATGCCTTGCAAAACTTTTCGTAAAGATTTATCTCCTGTGATAGCAACTAAAGTTTCAAGCAAATCTTCATTTGTTGACCAATAATCTGGAGTAAAACCGATTCCTTCAATATTGTAATATTCTGAATTTGCATAGTTCATAAAAATTGTACTTGGTACATATAAGCACAAACTTTTATTTGGTAATTGATAAGGCAAAATATTTCCGTAAGAAAAGCATCCTTTAGAATTTTCACCAACCAAATAACAATTTTTTCCAAATAATCTTTTTGCAAGTTGAATAGTATCTTCAGAAGTTGAAGCAGAATTTCTGTCTACAATAATAATAACTTTTCCTGTAAAATTACATTCACCAATGTATTCTGACGAAGTATCTATCCATTTTCTAATAATTTTTTTAGGTTCAGTTTTAAAATTTTCTATATCAGACTGTATGTAGGGAAAAATAAAATCCGCCATTCCCATTTGACTAAAATAATTATTCATTGTATTCGCTATCCAAGGTGAAGAATAATTATATGATTCTGTATAATTCACTTCATCTTTGGGTAATTTTGCTTTTTGAAGTTCTGAATCTGAAATAATTTTGTTTTTATACAACGATGATAAAAATTTATTTGAGTAATAATTATTTCCACCAGAATTACCACGCAAATCGATAATTACATTTTTTTTATTATTTAACTCAACACTACTATTAATATATTTTTCAAAAGAGCGTTCTGCATATTTTCTAAAATTACTTTTCACATCTGGTAAGTCAAAAGTTGATAATGATAAATATCCAGTATCTTTTGTTTCTTGTTTACCAAAAAATATTTTTGTATTTTTGATACTATCATAAGTTTTTATCAAAACTTTTTTATTTTCATTGTTAAATGATAATTCAATTTCATTTTCTATATAATCATTTTCTGCACTAGATTCTATAGTTTTAGTAAAACCAATTCTATAAATATTTTTTCCTTTTGCAGGATATAAAAACAAATTTTCTTTAC
>CALBXN010000150.1 GCA_937890485.1 uncultured Treponema sp. | reverse complement strand
TAAATCCTTTATCATTTTTTATCGTAAGCAATACACCCGCAAATTATCCAATAAAAATCTCAACCAAAGAAACTGAATTTGAAGTAAGCGTAATAAATGCAAAAGAAATTAATTTGTTAGAAAAGATTTAATAGAAATAATATTAAAACATCACTTAATTTTTTTTGATAAATCCTTAAATTATTTTGCACCACAAATTACCGCAAAATTATCATAAATCTTACTTGTAATGATTTCTGAACTTTCTTTTCTAACATTGAATACTTGCTCATACACTTTTAAAATGTCTGTTGGTGGGGTAAAAGTTTCTCCCTTCAAAGTTTGATATGGAGAATCAGTTTCTAGCAGTAACCATTCAAGTGGTAAATTTTTTACACAGTCCATTGCGTTTTTATTACCGTTTAAAATTGGTTTTCCAAAAGAAAAAAAAGCATTCACTCCTTTTTTGCGTAAAGAATTTGCTTCTGTTATAGAGCCTGAAAAAGAATGAAAAATCACAGCTTTAATTTTTTTTAACTTTTCGATACTTTCAAAAATATGACACATCCCTTTTCTACAATGTACAATTATTGGTTTGTCATATTTTATGGCAAGTTCTAATTGAATGTTCCAAATTTCTGATTGTTCATTAAAAGTTGATTTAAATTCCTTTGTAAATAAGTCAAAGCCAATTTCACCAATAGCAGAAATCCTGTCATATTTTGTCATATTATTGTCATATATTAAATCCGATTTGTCATATTTATCCTTTAATTTGTCATATTTTAATAAATTTTCTAAGTCATATAAAATATTTTTGTCAGGATTTTGTGGATGAATTCCAAAAGAATGGCATATTTTAATTTTGTCATTGTCATATTTTTGTCTTATTTTATTTATAATATGACAATTATTTTGCCAGTCTTGTAAACTGTGGGAACTTGTACATGCAGAATATTGTCTTATTTTGTCATATTTAGAAAAGAAAATATCTAATTCTTTTTCAGTTTGAGGAATATCACACAAATGTAAATGAGAATCCACTATCATCATAGTAAAAGTATATCACACTTTACTTCATAAAAAAACTGCTAAACCAAACAAAATAAATGCCGAAAATAAAGTGTACTTATTCTACCTTATTTTTGGAGGAAATTTTTATGGAAAGTTACTTGTTAAAAAGCCATTCAAATAGCAATGATTATATGACACTTTTAGAAGAAGTTAATGACGGTTACATTGTTAGAATTGTGAGAGATAAAGATGGTTACGAAGAAGTAATTACAGATTTTATCAGCAAAATGCTTTTTGATAGTTGTGTAAGAACTGGATATATTACAAAAATTGAAAATACAACATTAAATGCAATTACTGCATAGTCTTTTGCAAATAATGTAATGCACGGATTATTTTTAGTCCGTCAAATTTACAATGAAATGCAACTGTTAATTTTTTTGATGACTTTTTATTATTAGCAACGATTGAATCCCAATCAGAAAAAAAGCCATCTTCATATAGAAAGTAATACAACTCCTTACATGTTTTTTTGGCTTCCCTTTGTAAATTCAAAGGGAAGTTTTTTATAATTAAATCATTAAACAAGTTAATAAAATTTTTTATTTGTAAATAATGTTCTTGGCAAAATGTATTATATTTTACTGTTTCACCTTCAACAATTTTTTTTAACGCCTGTCCTGTACCAAAAATAACTCTATCTGAAAATCGAGTTGCAGGTTTTACTTGTGTATCTAAAAATTCAATCGGAAAAGAAATTTTATCAGGATTTTTATTTATAACATTTTTAATCATCTCCTGAATAAAATAAAAATCTTCTCCTGCTAATTTATTTTTCATTCCGCCACATTCAGCATACATTTTATCAGAACAAACAATGACACATCCTAAGGCTGGATAAAAAAAAGGAGTTCCACAATTGTGTAAATTTATTGAATGATTTTTTATATAATCTTCATAATCTTGAATTGCAGAATTTAATTGCATTGAATTTTGATTTACATTTTCATCATCAATTCTTTTGTGATAAAAATCCATTGTGGCACATTCCATTTTTTCATCTTTAAATCTTTTTAATTGTGCAACATAATTTTCATCAACAAAAGTATCTGCATCTAAACAAGCTAAAACTTTTGCTCCGTTTGCCAAAGCATAATCCATTGCAATTTTTCTTGCCCAACCTACTCCTTGTTTTTCGGTAAAAGAATTTTCTTTAGTAAAATCTAAAACAGAAATTTTTAACAAAGAATTATTTTCTTCTGATTGATTTTCTTTTTTTGAAATTCGATTTAATTCATAAATCATTTTAAAATTATTTTCTAAAATTTCATTGTAACAATTTTTTTTATTATTAACACAACATACAACTTGTACTTGTTGATTTGCAACTGCACAACTTATTGCAAGAGTTTTTAGCACACTCATAAAATTTGGATATTCATTACAAATGGGAATACAAACTGCAATTTCACTACAGTCAAAAGTTTTAGTTTTAAATATTGATTTTTTTTCTAAATATTTTTTTATTGTATCTTTCATTTTCTTTCTGATTTTAAATAAATTATTTTAACGAATTTATGTAATCAACAACTTGTTGTACACGAGTTTCTTTTGTTTTAACATCACGATTAAGCCAAAAAATTTTTACACCTTTTCGTTCCATTCCTCTAAACCAAGTTTCTTGTCTTTTTACAAATTGATGAATTGCTGTATTTAGTTTTTCAAACAATTCATTTTCTGATAAAATTTTTCCTTGTAAAAATTCTGACACAAAACGATATTCAAGTCCAAGTCGTTCTAAGCACTCCCAAGAAATTCCAGAATTATGAATTGATTCCACTTCTTCAATCATTCCTTCTTGTAATCTTTGTTTTAATCGCTTTGTAACATTTTCTCGTAAAACACTTCTTTCAAAAGTTGTTCCAATGATAATTGGTTTTATATCTGGACGTTCAGGCATTTTTTCATCAGAAGAATTTCTGTAATTATTCAATTGCGGATTAGATTTTTTTTCTTGTGTAAAAATTTCAATTTCAATTGCTCGTAAAAGTCTATGACGTTCTGTTATATCAGTTGAATTATGAAGTTTATTTCCAGCTTTATTTTTTAATTCAGACAAAATTTGCGTTAGTTCAATTTCAGATTTTCCTGCTAACTCTTTTCGTAATTCATGATTAGTAGGAACTTCAATTAAATCATAACCACGCACAATTGAATCTAAATACATTCCTGTTCCACCAACTATAACTGGCAAAATATTTTTTGATTGCAATTCAGTAAATACTTTATAAAAATCTTTTTGATAATTAAATACATTGTATTCATTTTTAACATCAGCATTATCAATTAAATGATATGGAATTTTTTTTTCTTTGCTTGTTCCTTTATTTAAAATATATTCGTCTAAATCTTTTCCAGAACCAATGTCTAAACCTTTGTAAACTTGTCTTGAATCCGCAGAAATTATTTGACCGTCGTAATAATCAGCTACACCAACTCCAACGCCAGTTTTTCCAACAGCAGTTGGTCCTAGAATTACGACACAGTTATATGAATCTGGAAAAAATTTATCATTCATTAGTTCACCTTAGCAATTATACATTTTAGGTATGATGATTTTGGATATCCTAAAAGCACAGGATGATCAGGACCAGCTCCTGTCTTTTCTAAAATTTGTACACTGCGATGAGAATCTCTTGCAGCATGCATTAACATATCAGAAAATTTTGTTTCATCAAAAAAATGTGAACAAGAACATGTTACTAAAATTCCGCCTTCTTTCAAAATTCTCATTGCTCGTAAATTTATTTCTTTGTACCCACCGTATGCTTTATCTATAGACTTTGCACTTTTTGCAAAAGCTGGTGGATCAAGAATTATTAAATCATAAAGATTTCCATTTTTTTCTTCTTCTTTCAAGAAATCAAAAACATCTGCACAGATTGCTTTCATTACTTTTGATGCTTTATTTTGAATTATATTTGTTCTAACTGTTTCTATTGCTTCTTCAGAAATATCAACAGAAACTACAGAACTTGCACCACCATAAAAAGCATTTAATCCAAAGGCTCCTGTATGTGTAAAAGTATCAAGAACTTTTTTATTCTTAGAAAGTTCGGAAACTTTTTTTCGATTAAATTTTTGGTCTAAGAAATATCCAGTTTTTTGACCATTTTCTAAATCAACAGTTAATAAAATTCCATTTTCTTTTATGGTAATTACAGGATTATGTTCAGTTCCTATCCAACCTTTTTTTTGAGGCAATCCTTCTTTTTCGCGAACATCTACATCACTTCTTTCATAAATTCCAAAAGGATGACATAACAAATTTAATGAGCTAATAATTTTGTCTCTAAAAATTTCTGTACATAAAGCCAAAAACTGAACAACTAAAAAAACACGACCGTTTATGTCAACATAACGTTCTACAATTAAGCCTGGTAAAAAATCAGCCTCTGCAAAAATTAATCTATAAGAATCTGATTTTTTGTAATTCATAAAACGAATATCTAATGCATCTTGAATTCGTTTTTCAAAAAATTCAGAATTAAATTCAACGTCTTTTTTTCTTGATAAAATTCTAACTGAAATTTTTGATTTACTATTGTAAATTCCTGTTCCTAAAAAATTACCAGATTTAGAAAATACATCAACTTCACTTCCGTCTTGTATGGGATGATTTTCATCATTGTTTTTTATTGATAAAATTTCATTATCAAAGACCCAAGGAAATCCTTGTAAAATTTCTTTTTCTTCATCTTGTTTTAAGAAAATTTTTTTTCGTGTAGACATAATAATTTATTCCTTAAAGTTGAACAAAATAAGTTTTCATCTCGCCCTTACCTTTTACATTCTGAGTTTCTACTTCAGTGTAAGCAACAAGATTTTTTGTAAGTTCATAAGTATGTTCAGAAACATGAATATATCCTGGTTTAGATAATGTTTCCATTCGGCTTGCAATGTTTACAGTATCGCCCCAAACATCATAAATAAATTTTATTTTACCTATAACGCCTGCAACAACTTCGCCAGAATTTATTCCAATTCTAATATCAAATTTATATTTTGAAGTTTTGTTAAATTCTTTTACATCTTGCAAAAGACCTCGAGCAAATTCAATTATTTTATGAGCATGATTTTCAGTTTTATCTCTGATACCAGAAATTGCCATGTAACAATCTCCAATTGTTTTAATTTTTTCAATACCCATTAAAACAACTCTGTCATCAAAACGAGAAAATAAATCATTCAATGAATTTACTAAATCGTTAGGATCAACTGTAGATGCAATTTTTGTAAAGCCAACTAAATCAGCAAACAAAACAGAAACACAATCAAATTTTTCTGCAATGCGTTTGTTTCTATCTTCTTTTAAATCTTGGGCGATATGGTCAGGTAAAATATTTAACAAAAGACTATCGGCTCTGTCTTTTTCAATTTCCAAATCCACAGTTTTCATTGTAATCATTGTTTCTAATTGCAACTGATTTATTTTATATTTTTTATATTTTATTATAATAAGTAAAGCAACAATTCCACAGAAAACTATAGAGAATAAAATCCAGAACAATGTCATTTGATAAAAATAGGGTTTTTGTTCAATAATTATTTTTGCAGGATTTTCGCACCAAAGTTGATCTGCATTTTGTGCAAAAATTTCAAATTCATATTTTCCTGGTTTTAAGTTTGTATAAGATACAATTCTTGAAGTTGTAAGATTAGAATAATTTTTTTCAAAATCAGAAAGGCGATATTTAAACTTTACCATTTCGGAAGAAACAAAACTTAATCCTGTATATTTAATTTCAATTCGTTTTGTTCCTGGTTCTAAAATAATTTTTTCAGTTAAAGGAACTGTAATTCCATCGACAATAACATTTTCTATATGTACTAAAGGTGGAATTTTATTTGATTTAGATTTCAATGGATCATAAATTGCAAATCCATCAATGAGAGTAAACCACAATCTACCTAAAGAATCGCACATACTCAAACTTGTAGAAGTAACTCCGTCAGAAAGTAATCCATCATTCTTTGTAAAAAATTTTGGATTTATTTTTTTTGAATTATCATTTGCATATTCATCAAAAGATGATAAAGGAACAGAAAAAATTCCCTGATTGCTAGTCAGCCATACGGTATCTGTGTAATCAACTAAAATTTGAAAAACTGAATCAGTACCAATACCACTTTGAGAATTAAAAGTAGTAAAATTATTTCCATCAAATCTTGAAATTCCAGAACCTGTACAAATCCAATAAAGTCCTTTTTTGTCTTGAATTATTTTGAAAATTACATTTCCTGCTAAACCATTATTTGTGTTATAAGATTTTACAAATTGATTATCTTTATAAACAGAAATTCCACCACCGTCGGTTCCTATCCAAATTGCACCTTCTGTATCTTCATAAAGACACATAACATATTCATTGCAAAGACCATCTGAACGAGTTAAATTTATCATTGAATTATCAGTATTCAAAATTGATAATCCTGTTGTTGTACCAACATAAATTTTTTTATCAGAACTTTCTATTGCAACTCTTGTTCTATCACCAACTAAACCTTTATCATTATTCCAATAATTAATATTTCCATTTGCATCTTTTTTTATTAAACCATATTTTGAATATGCACAAACAAGTAAAGAATTATCAGAAATTTCTTCTATATGTCTTATTCGAATATTCTTACACATTTTTGTTAATTCGTTTTCGACATACTTTCCTTTGTAATAACATAAAAGTCCGTTATCAGTTCCAAGCCAAACATAGCCAGCATAATCTTCTGCTATACAATTTACAGAAGAAGAAATATTTACCGTTCTAAATTTGCCTAAACTCATTTTTTCAACGCCACCGCGATCAGTTGCAAGCCAGATATTTCCTTCTCTATCTTCAATAATTTTTTCTACATTATTGTCAGTAAGACCGTTTTCTTCTGTATAAAAATATAATTCGCCATATTTTAATAGAACAACACCTTTTTCAGTTGCAAACCAAACTGCATCAGTAGAATCTACAAAAATGCTATTAATTGTATCTGTTATCATATTTTGAGTTTCATCAAGAGAAAAAATTTCCCCATCTTTTATTCTAACAACTCCACCAGAAACAAGTCCAATCCAAAAAGCTCCTGCAGAATCTTGTGTTATGTATGAAACCAAACTATTGGCTAGTATAGGATATCCATGTAATTTTTCAAAACTTCCTGCAGAATAAATGTATATTCCTTTTGAATTTGAACATGCAATCCAAATTCGATTTGCTGTATCACAATATAAATCGCTAACAAATAATTCAGTTTCTGTACTTCCGAATGGTGCAACAATTTCATTACGATTGTTTATAAAAACAACCCCAGATGAAGTTCCTATCCAAATATTACCATGTTTATCTTCAACAATATCTCTAACAGAATTACTAGGTAACCCATCATTGATTGTTAAAACTTTAATTCCATCATCACTTACTTTTACAAGTCCATCGTCATTAGAACCAACCCACAAACAACCTTTTGAATCTTCAAAAATACATCTTGCAGAAACAACGTTAAATTCTGGAACAGTGGATTTATTAATAACATAAAAATCAACTCCATCAAATCTAACAAGACCGTCATAAGTGCCTAAATAAATGTATCCATTTTTATCTTGAAGGATATCAGTTATTGTATTTCCAGGAAGTCCGTCAGTTGCAGTCCAAACTCTACTAACATATTCAGAAAGTACATTTTGATTTTTTATACTTTGAGAAAAAACTAAAATTGGTAAATATAAAATCAATAAAAAAATAACTGATATCTTTTTCATTAAGTTACCTAAAATTTATTCGCTTAATAAATCGTCCATTGTGTAAAGACGTCCCTTTGGTAAAGTTCCAGAAGAAATTCCTTTATAAAGCCATTCAGAAGCACGAACAGCACCAAGAGCAAAGCCTTCTCTACTTCTTGCTCTGTGTGTAAGTTCAATTGAATCTGCATTTGAATCAAAGAAAACTGTATGAGTTCCAGGAACATTTCCAACACGAGTACTTGAAACATGAAGTTGATTTGGTTTTGGTTGTGTATGAAAAGCATCAACTACAATTTCAGTTTTTTTAGGATTTGCTTTCATCACATATTTTGCAATATCTAAAGCAGTTCCTGAAGGACTATCTGCTTTTTGATTGTGATGAGCTTCCCAAATTGCGCTATCGTATTCATCGTATTGAGCCATTAAACGAGAAGCGTTTTCTATGATTCTGTAAAACATATTTACACCAATAGAAAAATTACCTGCATAAAAAAGTGCGTTATTATGTTGTTTTACAAGTTCTTCAACTTCTTTTAATCGAGAAGTCCATCCTGTTGTACCAACTACTATAGGCATTCCTAAAGGAAGAAAGGCTTTAATGTTATTAAAAGCTTCATCTGGATGAGTAAAATCAATTACAACATCTGGCTTTACTTGAGCAATAACATCAGCACCTTCTTGTGAACTTTTTACAATATATTTAGCATCCGGAGAAACATAATCCACAGTTGCAACAACTTCATTTCCTCGTTTAGTTGCAATATTTTCAATCATGTGTCCCATTTTTCCGTAACCAATTAGTGCAATTTTCATAAATTATCCTTGTTATATAGTAATATTTTTTTACATTATACAGTAATTTTGAGAAAAAATAAAGCGAAGTAATCAAAATTCTGAATACTTCGCTTTTAGAACATTCTTTATTTGAAAAATGTAAAATTAGTACACAAGTCTAAAGTTTCTATCACCATCAGGGTAGGCAAAAATATCTGGTAACTCAAAGTTATAAACATCAGCACCTAACCAATTATCTTGGTCACCTTCTTTAATGAAAAATTTATATCCATTCCCAGCATCAAAACCAGGTTTTATATCTTGTTCCCAATTAAATGTTTTGGTATAAATTCCAGTATTTTGTCTGGTTAGTTTATAATATTCATTTGGTTGCCAATTACTACCAAGGAACATTAAATAAACTTCTGCATTTTCAGAATAAGAGCCTACAACATCAGAATCAAAATGTTTTGGATTATATGTAAAAGAGATAGTTCCCCAATTTTCAAAACAATATGGAACTACAACATCTGTAAAATCAACCCAATTTGTATATATAGTTTCTGATTCATAGAATTTTGTACTATTACTAACAGAATCCCCATTAGCATCACAGAACCAATCAGGCCAATAATATCTACCTTCTTTTTCGTAACCATACTTTAAACCATCATCATTAAGCCATACTGTCCAACCTTTAAAACCACCTGCAGACAATATATTACTAAATGTATCTCCAGATTTGAAACTACAATATAGTTTATGAGTTCCGTCTCCATTTCCTGTCCAAAAGTACCCATCTCCAGCATCTAAGGTTAATACAAGTCCAGTTGTTTCTAAGGTTGGAAGTTTTGCATCCTTAATTGATTTTTGGCGAACTGTAAAATAATTCATTTCACCTGGTGTGTAGATAGTGTAATCTTTGTAGGAATCTCCCCACCCAGCAGGTTTATCAATAAATTCAGTTGTTGTATCAGAATAAACTAAGTTTTTACTAAAAATATATGGCCCAATCATTGAATGCCATTTTTTTATTCTAGCAATACTTTTATCGTCATCAAAAAAACTGTTTTCATTTGAGTATTCAAGAAGATATTTTTGATACAACTTCATATATTCTGGAACTTGAAGAATTTTTTGAATTAAAGGATGTTTTCCATCTGTTAAATCTCCCCAAGTATAAGGATTTGCTTTTCCAGCATCAACTCCCAAATGGCAAACACCTAAAGAGTTATCATAATCATAAGGAATAAAATAAGCTTTTCCGTCTTCGTCAAAATAGAAATAGAAGTTATTGTTATTTATCCAATAATCATCCCACATTCCAAGAACAATATTGATAGCGTAAGTGCGTAAGAATAAATCTCCTGCCATTTTTTCATTGTAAAACTTAGCAATTTTTTCTTTATCGGCAGAATCGTTTACACCATCTGTACAATTTGGAAGATTATTTAACTCTTCCATAAAGGCTAAAATTTGAGGTTTACCATCTTCCTCTAAATCATTATCACCTTTGTAGTCGTAATCATAAGTAATATTAGTTGAGCCAATTATGTCTGTTCTTTCTTCTTCATTAGCGAAAGTAAAAGAAACATCTTCTTCACCGATTGAATTAGCATCATTTTTAACGAAGTTTGGACCATATCCTGATTTCCAAAGACATTTCCAGAGATTTCCTTTATTTGAAGAAAGATATCCGCCACCTTCTTTTTCTGTGCGTTCTTTTAGGAATTGCTTTTTGATTTCTTCAACCATGGCATAAACACCATAATCTACAGTTTCAAAAGTACCATCACCTTCATCAATTTGAATTTTAAGAGTTGTGTAAGCGGCACGAGGTGCAATCCAAATTCCGTTTTGTCGGAAAAGATTGTAAGCATAAACTTCACGGCTATAGGTTGCATCATCTTTAAATCTTTTTAAGATAATACCTTTCATACAATCAGCAAGTTTTTTATCTTCGCCTTTAGGAATCCATTCTTCAAAATCTAATGCAAAGTGAGCTTGTACATAATCGTCTTTTCCTGCTTCATTTCCTACTTGAGGACGCTTACGGCTTGTATTTCCACGGATTCTAAATCCAATATCATTGAAAAACCATTCTTTATTGTCTTTAGTAAAATAAAAACCTTTTACAACTACACTTTCTTCATGAGAAAGAGAATAATCGCAATATGAAAGATGTTTATTCCATTCAGAACGATCAAAAACTAAAACCATTTGTCCTAAAGCATCAGGATTAAAAATATTATCCAAAGATTCTGTCCTTGAATCATATTCAGGATTTAATTCTTCTGTAAATTTTTCTGTATAAAGTTGAGATAAGTCCTCTTCTGAAATTATTGGACTTGCACCTGTGTTAGGACTTTCTGATTTTATAACACTTTTAGAATCATCCAACTGCAATTTCTCTGGCAAAACATCATTATCACCAGTTGAACCACTTCCACTAGAAGAACCACCAGAACCAGTTGTATCTCCACCAGTTTTGTCTCCACATGAAACAAAAAACATCATTCCTAGAACAGTCATAAAACATAATAAAACTGTTAGAAATTTCTTAAAAAAGTTTAATTTCATAAACTCTCCCCAAAATATAAAACTAATATTTAACAAATTCTAGTTTACAAGAAAAAATTGTATATGTAAATAGAAAATTTTGAACAGAATAAAGCAAGATGAAATTTTGTAAATGAATAATTTTCAGCCAACGCTTTCGACG
>CALBXN010000149.1 GCA_937890485.1 uncultured Treponema sp. | reverse complement strand
AGTTCGATATACAAATATGATAGCATAAAATGTCCAAAAAATTGGGTGCAGTTCACATTTTTCCTTGAGAGCAAGTTCTGATAATTTAACTTTTTACAAAACTTTTAATTTTCTTTTTTACACATACATATTGCTAAATAACAAAAATTTTATTGATTTTTTTTTCAAAAATGATAAATTATTTTTATGTCTACAATAAAAAAATTATTATCAGGTTTAGAAACAAAATACAAAATCAATTCAATACTTTCTCCAATTATGATGATTGGAGAAGTCGTAATGGAAGTTTTTATTCCTACTATAATGGCAAAAATTATTGATGTGGGAATTGCAAATCATGATGCAAACTATGTAATAAAAGTTGGTTTAATTATGGTAGCCGTTTCAGTTCTTTCGTTAATGTTCGGTGTGCTTTCTGGACGCTTTGCTGCAACTGGTGCTTTAGGATTTGCAAAAAATTTAAGAAGAAAACTTTTTAACAAAGTACAAGATTTTTCTTTTGCAAATTGCGATAAATTTTCTACACCATCTCTTATTACTCGACTAACTACTGATGTTACAAGCACTCAAAATACATACATGATGATAATCCGAAGTTGTATTCGTTCTCCAATTATGTTTATTAGTGCAATCATCATGAGTTTTTCCATAAATTCCAAATTGGCTCTTATTTTTTTAGTTGCAATTCCATTAATAGCAATTCCTGTTGCTTTGATTGCAATAAAAGCTTTTCCTCGTTTTAGAGTAATGATGAAAAAATACGATGGATTAAACGCTGATGTGCAAGAAAATCTTAACGGAATAAGAGTTGTAAAAGCCTTTGTACGAGAAGATTACGAAACAAAAGATTTTGATAAAATTGCAGATGATTTGCGTAAAACTCAAGTTAAAGCCGAAAAATTAGTAATTTTGAACATGCCAATTATGCAACTTGTAATGTATCTTTCTACAATCGCAATGTTGTGGTTTGGTGGAAATATGATTATTTCAAAAACCATGGAAACTGGAGAGTTAATCAGTTTTATCACTTATCTTTCTCAAATTTTGATGTCTTTAATGATGATTTCTATGATTTTTATCATGCTTGTAATGTCTAGAGCAAGTATCTCAAGAATTATGGAAATTCTTGATGAAGAAATTGATATTGAAAATCCTGAAAAATCAATTCCATGTGAAAGTGTAATTGACGGTTCAATTAAATTTGATAATGTAAGTTTTAGCTACGACAAAACTGAAAAAGATATTGTTTTATCAGATGTAAATATTGAAATTCCATCTGGTTACACAGTTGGAATTATTGGAGGAACAGGTTCTTCTAAATCAACTTTGGTACAACTTATTCCTCGGCTTTATGATACTTTACATGGAGAAGTTTTTGTTGGCGGAAAAAATGTAAAAGATTACAATCTAAAAACTTTGCGAGATTCAGTGGCTATGGTTTTGCAAAAAAATGTTTTGTTTTCTGGAACTATAAAAGAAAATCTTCGTTGGGGAAATCCTGAAGCAACAGATGAACAACTTATTGAAGCCTGTAAATCTTCTTGTGCTCACGATTTTATTTCAGCATTTCCTGATGGATATGAAACTCAACTTGGACAAGGTGGTGTAAATCTTTCTGGCGGACAAAAGCAACGAATTTGTATTGCACGAGCCTTGCTTAAAAAACCAAAAATTTTAATTTTAGATGATAGCACTAGCGCCGTTGATACTGCCACCGATTTTTCAATTAGGCAAGCTTTATCAAATACACTTAAAGAAACAACAAAAATTATTATTGCACAACGAATTTCTTCTGTAAAAGATTCTGATGTGATTTATGTTATGGATGAAGGAAAAATTGTTGCCAGTGGAAATCATCAGCAGTTATTGGAAACTTCCGAAATTTATCGCGAAGTTTATGAATCTCAGCAAAATAGCAAAATGGAATAAGGCAGGAAGTTTGATATGGCAAAAATGGGAGCAAAAACAAATCCGATGGCAAAGCCTAAAAATACTTTAGAAACAATTAAACGACTTTTAAAATACATTGGACAAAGTAAGGGCTTGTTAATCATAGTTTTCTTTTGTATTTTGATTAGTTCAGGGGCAAGTATCGCAGGAAATTATTTACTAAAGCCTGTTTTAAATAATTACATTTTGCCTTTAATCGGGCAAGAAAATCCAAATTTAACAAATTTTATTACGATTCTTTCTGTTATGGCATTAATTTATATTGCCGGAGTTATTGCAGGTTTTATCAATAACAGAATTATGCTTCATATTTCAACTAAAACCTTGTATAAAATTCGTACAGAACTTTTTACTCACATGGAAAAATTGCCAATAAGTTATTTTGACACTCATTCCCATGGTGAAATAATGAGTTTGTACACAAATGATACAGATACTTTGCGAGAAATGATGAGTCAAGCCTTGCCACAAATGATGAATTCTTTGTTAACGGTAATTTCATCTTTTGTATTGATGCTTTTTCTTTCTCCAATTTTAACTTGTATCGTTATTTTAATGCTTATTTTGATGGTTTTTCTTACAGGAAAAATCGGAAAGCACAGTGGAAAAGCTTTTAAAGCACAACAACAAAGTTTAGGTGCTGTAAACGGCTTTATTGAAGAAATGATTGAAGGGCAGAAAGTTGTAAAAGTTTTTACCCGAGAAAATCAAGTAAAAGAAGACTTTGAAAAATTAAATAATCAACTTTGCGAAGCAGGAACTCGAGCAAATATTCTTGCAAATATCCTCATGCCAATGATGAATAATCTAGGTCACATAAATTACGCCATTACAGCAATTTTTGGTGTTCTAATGATTATTTCAAGAAAACTTGATTTAGGAACTGTAGTTGCTTTTTTACAATATTCAAAGAGTTTTTCACATCCTATAACTCAAATGTCTCAGTTGTTTAATGGAATTTTAAACTCATTAGCAGGTGCAGAACGAATTTTTGCCATGATTGATACTCCTATCGAAGTTTCAGAAGGGAAAATTTCACTTGTAAATGCAAATATTCTTCCTGACGGAAAAATTACTCCAGCATTTTTAACAACAAAACAATGGGCTTGGAAAGATGGAGAATCTTACATCAAACTTGAAGGAAAAGTTGAATTCAAAAACGTTGATTTTAGTTACGACGGAAAGAAAACTGTTTTGCACGATATAAATTTAACAGCGCTTCCGGGGCAAAAAGTTGCACTTGTAGGTTCAACAGGTTCTGGAAAGACAACTGTAACTAATTTGATAAATCGATTTTACGATGTTCCCGACGGAAAGATTTTTTATGACGGAATTGATATTAACAAAATTGATAAACTAGATTTGCGTCGTTCACTTTCGATTGTTTTACAAGATACTCATCTTTTTACAGGAACAATTGCTGATAATATTCGCTACGGAAACCTTGATGCAAGCCGTAAAGAAATTGAAGATGCTGCAAAACTTGCTAATTTCTTAAGAGGAACTAGAATGGTTTCTTTTGATACAGTTGTTAAAACAATGCTTGAAACCGGTAAAGACTTAAATGAAAAATATAGAGAAACAAGTACAGGTGGACTTGCAAAAAATTTCTAACAAGCAAAACAAAAAGAGCTTTAAAGCTCTTTTTTTATACAAAATAAAAGACCACCGCACATAGTTGGTTCCTTAAGGCTGCTGTGTCCCCACTCTGACCTGGTTCGAAATTACCTATCACGATGGCATTACTATTATACAGCATAACAATTTATTTTTCAAGAAGAAAAAGCATTTTTTGTCAATTTTTCAATTTATTTTTTTGATAGAGCAAAAATTTGCTTATCCGTTTTGTTTTTACTACGTAAAAAACCGCAAGTCGATATGTGAAAAAGGGTCCCGTTTTACGTATATACGTCCTCACTCCGCCCCAATTTTCGATTCCGTTTTTATCTCATTTCGCATTTTCACTAAATATATTGTTAAATTATAACAAAAATACTTTTGTGGAATTGACAAATTAATTTTGCGGTGATATAATAGTCCTATAATGCGTAATTTGGACTTTTTCAAAATTGAGAAAGTATTTCAATAAAAAAACAACGTAATATGACAGATAATGGAGGAAACCTATGGATATCGCAATCATAGCCGATAACACGAAAAAAGAAATAATGGCACAATTTTGCATTGCTT
>CALBXN010000148.1 GCA_937890485.1 uncultured Treponema sp. | reverse complement strand
ACTCCCGTTGGTCGTTCAAGCCCTTGACTCACCTTTGTTGATGTGGTTGCTAAAGCATACCACATCAATAGCAATTTGTATCATTACGCCGGGAACAATCCGGTGCGGTATACGGACCCTGATGGAAGGGAACTTTCTGTTGAGACAGGAGATAAAAATTTTATAAAAAAAGTTGAAAATGATTTGAAACAAATATGCCCAAGTGCAACAGTGGACTCGGAAACTGGAAAGGTTGCAATAGACGATTCTGTAAAAATAGATGGACATGAAAAAGGTACAGAACTAATTGTAGGTCTTGTTAATTCGAATAATATGCATATTATTCGAAAAACAACAGAAGGTAATTCAGCAGAACCGAACTCTGATTCCTTTTCAGAGGGAACTCCTTGTGGTAGTTATGTTAATTTTAATCCAAAGAAATTAACTGGAGGTAAAGATTCTTCTGGATCAAAAGAAAGACCAACTTATGTAGGTTTATCACACGAATTGGGTCATTCTGAATCATTTGATAATGGTACACAAGTTTTTGATAAAGGAACAGGCAAAGATGGAACAACTCCACCAGCTGAATCAAACTCATTGAAGAGGGAAAATGATGTTAGAAAAGAAAACGGTCTTTATATTAGACCTTATTATTATAATTATTAGTCTTTTTATTTTTCTTATTTTTGGGTGTAATAAAGTGGATACAGAAGGAAAAACACAAGAATATTCATTTAATGTTGAAAAAAATTTTTGGAATGAATATTACATGAAAAATGATTTAACTTATTCATATCCACTTTCATTAAATAGTGATTTTTGTCGTTATGTTTCTGGAGAAATAAATACAAAAAAAGATACTTCTGAATATATGATAATTACAGAAGTTAATATTGATAACGGGATATTAAATGTATATTTATTAAACAATAATAACTCCAATTGGATTGTAAATTGTTGGGATGAAGATATGAAGATAACAAAATCAAATTTGTCATTGAATCTACCAAATAACAAAAGTAAAGAAATATTTAAAACTGAAAATACTTTTTTACTTGGCGGTACATCATATTATATTCACTATTTTAAGCAAAATAAAATATATAGATATAGCTTATATACAAGTTTTTCTGTGGATAAACAATTTAATAAAATACAACATATATTATCTCTTGCATTTGAATAAAAGTA
This sequence comes from uncultured Treponema sp., assembly GCA_937890485.1. Lineage (GTDB taxonomy): Bacteria > Spirochaetota > Spirochaetia > Treponematales > Treponemataceae > RGIG9060. Next base: position 10,657 of record CALBXN010000148.1, on the reverse strand, counting down.
AGATTGAGAATTATAACTTTATGTATTTTCCCAATTCCCATCAATAAAAATTTGTAGGTAGAGATGGAAAACCATATTAAAATACTTGAAAAATTGGTAAATACTTTGTAATATTATACTAAATATAGGTAATTTTATTTATTTTACCGAGTTTTAATAAAAAACATGATATTGACATACAATGATTGCAAAAATAAATATGGTTCTCAATATAATATTAATAAAGCAATAAAAAATGGTGAGCTTTATCAACTTGAAAAAGGAATTTATTCTGATAAATCCTATGAACCAGAATTACAAATTATTTCAACAAAATATCCTAATGCAGTTTTTACAATGAATAGTGCATTTTATTATCATAACCTAACAGACACAATTCCCGAGAAATATCATTTAGCAACATCTAAAAGTTCTGCTGCTATTTCAGATAAAAGAGTTATTCAGCGATATGAAAATAGTGCGACTTTAGAACTAGGAGTTATTATAAAAGAAATAGATTCTGGTGTTTCTATTAGAATATATAACAAAGAAAGAATGCTGTTAGAACTTATAAGAAATAAAAATAATATTCCTTTTGATTATTATAAAGAAGTTTTAAATAATTATAGAAATATTCTGTATGATTTGAATATTCAAGATATTCAAGATTATACAATGGAACTTCCCAAAAATAAAATGATTATGGAAACATTACGCTTAGAGGTATTTTAATGTTAAACATTGAAAATCTTATTGAAAACGAAATTTCAAATGGATACGGAGATATAAATGCTCGTGCAAAAGTTTGCCAGGATATAATTTTAAAAGCAATTTCAACAGGTTCCTTAAATAAAAATGTAACTATAAAGGGTGGTGTTGTAATGCGAAGCAAAACAAATAATATTCGTCGTGCAACACAGGATCTTGACATCGATTTTGTAAGATACTCTCTTGCAGATTCCTCAATTGATGCTTTCATTGAAAAATTAAATTGTATTGATGGCATAATAATAAAAAGAACGGGTAAAATTGAAGAACTTAAGCAACAAGATTATCATGGTAAAAGAGTATATTTACAAATTTCTGATAACTTTAATCATACAATTTTAAGCAAACTTGATCTTGGAGTTCATAATAAATTCTCTATAGAACAAGAAGAATACTGTTTTGATATTGCTTTTGATGATGAAGGTGCAAGTCTTCTTATAAATTCAAATGAACAAATGTTTACTGAAAAGTTGAGATCTTTATTACGATTCGGACCTGTTTCAACTAGATACAAAGACATCTTTGATATGTTTTATCTATGCCAAAAAATCGACAAATCAAAGTTATATATATGTTTTGATTCTTACATTTTTAAAGATGATGGTATGAGGGAAAATGATATTTCAGACATATTAAAAAGAGTAAATTTAGCTTTTTCTGATAAATTTTACAAAAAAAGTTTATCAGAAACTGATAAAAAATGGATTGATGAGCCTATAGATATAATTCTTGACACGATTGCAAACTTCTTAAAAGAATTATTAGAATAAAAATTAACCTTTATTATTTTAATATATAAAAAGAAATTGATATTTAAATTTAGGTATTTTTGCCTGTCTTTTTTTATGAACTATCAATAAAAATTGATGTTATACACTTTAAAACCAAAATCCAGTAGCAAAGATTCGCTTAAAAGATAAGGGGATTTTGAATATTTTCCTTGATATCCTTCAGGGGATTTTGTATAATTTAAGGCATGGAAACATTTAAGAGAAAAATCTGGGAAAAATTTAAGGCGTGGAAGGAAGAGTCTGATGGTCATACAGCCTTACTTGTAGAAGGGGCTAGACGAATTGGAAAGTCTACAGCTGTCGAAGAATTTGCAAAAAAGGAATATGAAACATATATTCTAATTGATTTTGCATTTGCATCTCAGAATATCAAAAATCTTTTTAATGATCTTTCTGATTTAGATTCCTTTTTTCGAATGTTACAGTATTACACAGGAAAAGAACTGAAAGAACGCAAATCGCTTATTATTTTTGATGAAGTTCAACTTTTCCCATTGGCTCGTCAGGCTATAAAACTTTTAGTTAAAGATCACCGTTATGATTATATGGAAACGGGTTCTCTTCTTTCTATTAAAGAAAATGTAAAGAACATTCTTATTCCAAGTGAAGAGAGAACCATTCAAATGCATCCGATGGATTATGAGGAATTTTGCTGGGCTATAGGACAAACAAATTCTTTTGAAATTGGACGTACTATCTGGCAAGAAAAGAAGTCTTTAGGAGATGACGTAAATAGGGATCTGATGAAAAAGTTCCGTTTATATATGATTGTTGGAGGAATGCCACAAGCCGTAGAAGCATTTATTAAAACTAACAATTTTAGCAAAGTTGACCTTGTTAAGCGCGATATTTTGAAGCTCTATAAAAATGATTTTATGAAGTTTGATTCATCAGGACGTTCTTCTTTGATTTTTGATCATATACCTGCAGAACTTCAAAAGAATGCTTCTCGCTATCAGATTTCGAGTGTAATAGAAAATGCAAGAGCAGGAACTATGCTTGAACGCATTGCTAAACTTCAGGATTCAAAAACTGTGAATATTGCTTATCATGCTAATGCACCGGAAGCAGGTCTTTCTCAAAACATTGATTTGGAAAAGTTTAAACTTTTTCTCTGTGATACAGGGCTCTTCGTAACTCTTTGTTTTAAAGACAAAGAGTTTACTGAAAATATTATTTATGAAAAATTGCTTTCAGATAAGATTCAAGCAAATCTTGGATATGTTTATGAAAATGTAGTTGCTCAAATGTTGGTAGCAAAAGGAGATGAGCTTTATTATCATACTTTCCCAAGCAAAACTTCTAATCATAATTACGAGATAGATTTTGTTCTTTCCCGAAAGAATAAAGTCTGCCCAATTGAAGCAAAATCATCAGATTATCATCGTCATAAATCTATGGATATTTTTACTGAGAAGTTTTCAAAACATATTGGAAGTCGCTTTCTGGTTTACACAAAAGAATATCGCAAGGATGCTGATATTTTCTGTATTCCAATGTATCTTGTACCATTCATTTAGTTGAAGAATCTTTCTTAAAATAGTATATTTCTTCGATTATTCCCTCATAAAATAGTGTTTTTTTTATATTTTTCGTACATTTTTTTGTAGGTATGTGTTATAATTTGATTATGTACTTAAAAAGAAAAATAGATGACTATTTGATTTCATGGAAAAACTCTGACGAAAAGAAGCCCCTTATTGTAAAAGGTGCAAGGCAAATAGGCAAAACTGCTTCTATTGAACATTTTGCCCAAAATTATGAATACTTTGTAAATATAAATTTTTCACTTGAATCAAAATATAAAACAATTTGTGCAAATAGCTTTGATTCAGATACAGTTATCAAAAACATTTCTCGAATTGATCCATCAAAAAAATTTGTAAGTGGAAAAACACTTATTCTTTTCGATGAAATTCAAGATTATCCAGAAATCGCAACAAGCTTAAAATCCTTTTGCATAGACGGAAAGTTTGATGTTATTTGTAGTGGCTCAATGCTTGGCGTAAATTATAAAAAAATTCAAAGTAATAGTGTGGGCTATAAATCAGAATATTCTATGCAATCTTTAGATTTTGAAGAGTTTTTATGGGCAAAAGGATATGGAAATGATGATATTGAAGATTTACTTTCACATATGAAATCTGGCGAACCTTTTAATCAAACAACACTATCCGTTTTTAATGAACTTTTTCTAGATTATTGCATTTTAGGTGGCATGCCAAAAGTTGTTTCAACTTATATTAAAAAAGGAACTTTTGAAGGTAGTCTTGAATTGCAACATGAATTAATAAATGATTACAAAGAAGACATAAAAAAATATGTAGATGGAATAGATAAAACCCGTGTATTGAATGTTTTTAACCATATTCCAGTTCAACTTGCGAAGGAAAATAAAAAATTCCAAATTTCAAAAGTTGCAAATGGAGCCAGATTTAAAGATTATTGGGGTTGTATAGAATGGCTTAATGATGCAGGAATGATAAATATTTGTTATTGTCTTCATACGCCAGATTTACCATTAAAGGGAAATTATGAAGATGAAAAATACAAGATTTATTTTAGAGATACAGGACTTTTAATTGCAAATCTTGATGAAGAATCACAGGATGATTTAAGAGCTAATAAAAATATGAATGTTTACAAGGGGGCATTATATGAAAATGTAATTGCAGAAGCTCTTTGCAAACAAGGATATGAATTGTTTTATTATAAAAAAGAAAACTCAACATTGGAACAAGATTTCTTTGTACGTACAAAAAAATCATTGGTTCCAGTAGAAGTAAAATCTACAAATGGAAAAGCAAAATCTCTATCAACTTTAATCAAAAGTGATTCTTATCCAGATATTGCAACTGGTATAAAATTAATTCATGGAAATATTGGATTTGAAAATAAAATCCATACGTTTCCTTACTTCTGTGCATTTTTACTTAAACGGTATTTATCATCTGTAGAGTTTTAAGTTAGCAAAATTTTCTCATAAGCATTTTAGTTATACAACATTATCAAAATAATATAGAAGATTTTGACAAAAAAATTTTATTAAACTACTTTTTTTTGTGTGAAAAATATAAAAAATAGTGATACAATATATTCACATAACGAGGGATGGAAGAAAATCTGCGGAAGGTTCGTCGGAAACTGCTGATTTTCGAGAGGTTTGAGCCGAATTTGCAGAAAAATGGGTAGTTGTTACTACAAATAGCAATTTGTATCACTACGCTGGGAATAATCCTGTTAAGTATACGGACCCTACAGGTGAGGTCCTAGAAACAGCTTGGGATATCGGTTGCACTCTTTTTGATCTTGGTGCTGCTATATACAAAAGCTCAATAGGTGATCATTCTGGTTGGATAGATGTTGGTGCTGATTTAGCATCAGTTGTTATACCTGGACTTCCAGCCGGATTAACTAAACTTGATGATGTAGCTAGAATTGCAAATAAAATTGACGATGTAAAAGATTCTGCAAAAGCAATAAAGAATGCACGCCAAAGTGCAGTAAGAAAAGCTTGGAAACAAGAAAAAGAAATGGTTTTGAATAAGGGATATGGTTCTCGTGAATGGACAAAATCAGAATTAAGAGAATTAAAGGAAACAGGTAAAGTAAAAGGTTATCAAGGTCATCATATAAATAATGTAAAAGATCATCCTTCAATGGCTGGTGACCCCAATAATATAGAATTTTTAAATAAATCAGAACATTTAGATGCTCATAATGGAAATTATAGAAACAAAACAGAGGGACCTTTAATAGATAGGAGTGGTGAGTAAAAATGAATAGAATGGATTTTATTGACAAATTTAGTAAATATGAGCGTTGGGCTCATAAAGAAACTGATAATGGAACATTATTGATTGGAAATCCTTACAAAGATAAACCCTTTTGGTGGTTGATTCATATTTTCTATAAAGTTTCACTTGAAAAGTTAAATGAGTTTACAGAAAAACAACTAAAAATTCCTGATGTCTATATGGATTTTTTGGTAAATGTTTCAAATGGTTTTTCATTATTTCTTGGAACTTTATCATTACATGGGATAAAAGAAAATTATTCCCGTTCATTAGGAGTAGAGGAACCTTTTGATTTATTAACAGCAAATATAAAAGAACGACCTAAAAATGCAAAAGAGACTTACTTCTTTTTTGGTTCATACAATTGGGATGGTTCTCAACTATATATCGATACATCAAATAATCATGTATATTTATCAAAAAGATACACTTTAGAAAAATTATACGAATGGGCATCTTTCGAAGAATTTATTGAAACTGAGATTCCTAGGATTTGTTCATTATTTGACGACAATGGAGAAGAAATTAATCCAGATGAATCAACTTTACCGGTTTAATTTGTGGGAAAATGTAGAAAAATTCTCTATCAAACAAAAATAGAACCACTACATATAGCGTTTCTGTTACATCCGAAAACACAAAAATTTATTCCCATCAATAAAAATTTGTAGGTAGAGATGGATTTTTAACTGAATTTGTTCAATAACTGGTCCAAATTTGGTAATTTTACCTCAAAATCTGTATCAAAAATGCAATAAATGAGGTAAAATATAATTACATTTTTAGAGAAGGAAGAAAAATCTGCGGAAGGTTCGTTGGAAACTGCTGATTTTCGAGAGGGTTGAGCCGAATTTGCAGAAAAATGGGTAGTTGTTCCTACAATACAGGTGGTCAAGGGACACTCCCGTTGGTCGTTCAAGCCCTTGACTCACCTTTGTTGATGTGGTTGCTAAAGTATACCACATCAATAGCAATTTGTATCACTACGCCGGGAATAATCCTGTTAAGTATACGGACCCAGATGGGAACGATATACATACTGTTTACTTAGGTGGTGGTGGTGGAAAACTTATCATTGGTGGTGATGTTTCAGTAGGTATAGCATGGGATGATAATGGGAATTATGCTCTTGCACTTTCAGGTGGCGTTGGCGTTGGAATTGAAGCTGAAGTTAAGTTGCCCTTTACTATTGCTAGTAATATTTCAAAAGGAAAAAATTTGAATGATTTGAAAGGTATCGGCTTTTTCAAAGTTGATGGAGCAGCGTCTATTAATGGAACAGAAACAGCTGTTGGTGTAATTTTTGGAGTAAATATAGATAATGAAACTTCTGAAATGACAGGTTGTAATAGTGGTATTATTGGTGGTGGAGTAACTTTTGCTGAAGGATCTTTATATATAATGTTAAAACATGGTATAGGAGATTTAGTAGAAAAGTATAATAAATTAGATAGTACCAGACAGGAAGATTTTCTGTGTGAAATTCGGGAATCAAATCAAATGCCATCTGAAATAAAAGAGCAAATTTTATCTACTCTTGAGGAGCAAAATCAATGAAATCAAAAATAATATCAATGCTAATCACTACTATTTTTATATATATAAGTTTTATACTTTTTGGCTTTTCATTTTTAGATGATTTTTCTGAATATGTGATTATAAGTACAGCTATTTTTATTTCTATACTGTGTTTTAATATTTTTTGCATGAACTGGAGAAATAAATTTATATCAAAATTTATAGTTGAAAAAAAATTAACTTTTCTTTTCATTATACTTGCATTTATCAATGTTATTACTTTTTTAGTTTATTTTTTTAAAACAGATGGATTACATAGGATAAATTACTGTACTATATTGAGTTCATTAATCAATGTATGTATTTGTAACTTTATTTACTTAATGGAATAGATATAGTATTAAGTTTGCTTATTTGTCAAAAATTTAAGAATCTCCCAATTCCCATCAATAAAAATTGATGTTACATACTTTAAAACAAAAATCCAGTAGAAAAGTTTTTTACACAAATCTACTGGATTTTTTTTATTCTGAAAAAAATTCGGAATGACAGTTCTTTTTAGTCGACCTCGACTATTTTATATTTTAATAAATGGTTTTCTTTTAAAATTTATTCTGCTTCTACAATTTCAACGTATTCAGAAGCTTTGTCTCCTGCGATTTTTCCAAAAACTGTGATGTCAGCAACGGCGTTTCCTCCAAGGCGGTTTGCACCATGAACACCACCTGTAACTTCACCAGCGGCATAAAGCCCTGGAATTACATTTCCGTCTTTGTTTAAAACTTCTGTATCAGCATTGATTTTGATACCACCCATTGTGTGATGAACTGCAGGACCTACTTCAACTGCATAAAATGGACCGATTTCTATTTTGCGTGGCATTTCACTTGCTTTTCTTCCAAATTCTTCATCAAGACCTTTTTCTACAGCATCGTTGTATTTCTTTACAGATTTTTCAAATTCATCTGCATCAATTTTTAGTTTTTCAGCAAGCTCTTTTAAATCTTTTCCAACAGTAAGTAATCCTTGTTTTGCGTAACCTTCGATGGCTTTTAAAGAATCTCTTACTCCTTGGTCAAAAACTAAGAAAGCAGTTTTTCCTTTTTGTTTAAGAATTGCATCAGACATTACATCACGAGTTGCCATTTCGCTACCAAATCTTTTTCCGTCACGATTTATCATGATAGCACCATTACCACGAACAGCTTCTGTTATCATAATGTTTTTTTCTGGTATTACAGTTGGATGAGTTTGAATTTGTTCCATATCAACAACATCACCATCAAAAACTTTAATCCATTCAAGAGCATCTCCTGTTGCACCAGAATGATTTGTTGTTCCAAATCCTTCTAATTCAGGTTTATATGAAACAATAATTTCTGGATTTGCACCAAATCCACCGGTTGCAATAATTACTGCTTTAGAATTGATTTTGTAATTTCCTTCTGGTGTTTCAACAATAACTCCAGCAACTTTTCCATCTTGGTCAATTAAACCTGTTACTTCATTATTGTATCGAATATCAATACCACGATTTTTTACTTGGTTTTCTAAAACTTGTACTAGATGAGAACCAACAGCTGCTCCTCCTGCTGGGCGATGTGTTCTGCTATTTGTGGAACCAGCCATTTTTCCAACATCTGTTAAATCAACTCCCATTTCTAAAAGCCAATCAACTGTATCGCTAGAATTTTCAACCATGGTTTCAACTAAAACAGGGTCGTTTACGTTTTTTCCACCAATCATTGTATCTTGAATGTATTGTTCGTTTGAATCTTCAATACCAAGTTTTTTTTGAACAGAAGTTTCACTTGCGTTTAATCCACCTGTAGCGTAATTTGTGTTTCCACCTGCAATGGGCATTTTTTCAAGAATGATAACATCCATACCATCAGCGTTTGCTTCTAAGGCTGCACTTAAACCTGCTCCTCCTGCTCCAATTACAACTATATCTGTTTCTGTATCTGTATAAGAAACTTTAGGTGTGTCATTTTTTCCGCTTGCTTTATCAATGGCATTTTTGAAAGCATCAAGAACACCCTTTGTTGTGTAAGTTGCACTTGAAATTGCATCTACGCCCTTAATTGTTCCCTTTTCTACAACTTGATTTACAATTTGTTGAGCATATTCCTTTGCAAAATCACTATCTTGAATAGAAGTAAGTTCTGCATCAACAATTTTTCCATCTTTTGTAGTTATTTCAACAGAAAGTTTTCCTTTAAAACCTTCTCCATCTCCAGACCAAGTTCCGTCTTGAATAGTTGGAGCTTTTGAACATGTTGTAATTGCTATAATACAAGCAATACTTAATAAAATAAAAATTATTGTAGCAATTATATTAGATTTCTTCATAAAATCCTCCACAGTTAATTATAAACAATTTTTTTCGTCTTGTGTATACAAACAAAAATTATTATACTGATTTCATGACAATATCAAATAATGAACTTTTTACACAAAATGCACAAAGAATTCGAGATGTTATTCGATACATCAAACGATTTAAAAACGCAACAGTTGTAATTCATATCGATGATAGAGTTTTAGAATCTTCTCTTTTTACAAGTCATATTAGTGATATTGCAATGATGCACGATGCAGGATTAAAAGTAGTGATTGTTCCTGGAGCAAAAAAACGAATAGATGATGTTTTAAAACTAAATAATGTAGATTGGCAATTAAAAGACGGCTTTAGAATAACAGAAGAAAATTCAATTCCTTTGATAAAAATGGCCGCCTTTGATGTTTCAAACAAAATAATGACAGCCCTTTCTGGAAATGGATTAACTGCTTTAATTGGGAATTGGGTTCGTTCTAGGGCAAAAGGAATTATTGAAGGTTTTGACTACGGAATTTGTGGTGAAATTGATAAAATCCATATAGAAGCATTAAATAAAGTTTTAGATGATGGATTTATTCCGATTTTTCCTTGTATTGGTTGGAGTGCGAGTGGAAAACCATATAATATTTCTTCTATAAAACTTGCTTGTGAAACAGCAATAAAACTTAATGCAGATAAATTATTTTTCTTAACACCAGATTGTTCTATAACTTCAAGTGAATTTAATATTTCTTCAGAAATGCCACTTTCACCAGAAGGTTGTGTTCCTGCTCTTAATCTTGAAGAGCTTGATAAATTCCTGTTGGATAACAAAGATAATTCAAGTCCTGTAATCAATTTATTAAAGAATGGGTTAGAAACTTGTAAAAAAGGAGTTTCTAGGGTTCATATTCTTAATGGTCAAATTGATGGAACTTTACCTTGTGAAATTTTTTCTGATTTGGGTTCAGGAACAATGATTTATAAGAGTAATTATGGTGGAATTAGAAAAATGCAGATAGATGATACATCTTCAGTTTTAACTTTGATGCGACCTTTTATTGAAAAAGGAATTCTACTTAATCGTACAGAACAAGATTTACAAGATACTTTTTCTGATTTCATTGTTTACGAACTTGATGGTGCAATTAGAGCTTGTGCTTCTCTTCATTTATATGATGATTTACAAGGGGAAATTGCGGCAATCGCAGTTGATAAAAATTGTTCTCATATGGGAATTGGCCCAAAATTAGTTTCTTATCTGATTGAAGAAGCAAAAAAAGAAAGTGCAAAATCTGTTTTTGTTTTAACAACTCAAACTTCTGATTGGTTTGAAAAGTTAGGTTTTATTCCTGATGATATTGAAACTTTACCAGAAAAAAGAAAAGCACTATGGACAAAAAAGCGTAATTCAAAACTATTAAGATTAAATTTATCTTAGAATTTTATACTGACCTCGCCAGTAAAGATTTCTGTTATTTTTT
>CALBXN010000147.1 GCA_937890485.1 uncultured Treponema sp. | reverse complement strand
GTAAACCACCCCTTAAATTCGTAACCTGACTGAAAAAGCCTATTTGGTTCTGTAGGTTTTGAACCTAGGTCAACAACTTGTTTATCTATCACTTGATTAGAGAAAGAATAAAAAGTTACAGTTATTTTTTCTTTTTTTAAAACTAGATTAACTTTATTATCAGTAGCTTTGATTTTTACTATATCACTACATCCTGAATATAACGGATTTTCATCTGTTTTGTTATCTATAACTTGATATAAATTTGCAACAAAAATTACATTTAATCCTATTTCAACATCTAAACTAATATTTACATTTCCATTTACATCAACTTTCTTTTCTGTTTCAGTTAATAATGTAAGAGACTTTATTTCACATCCTACTTCATAAGAAGCTGCGTCATAAACAAAAACCTTTAAGGAAAAATCAGTATTTTGTGCAGTTTGATTTCTAGGAGTCCTTATAATTTTTGATAAATCTAAATTTATGTTTATAGTTGCTTGGTTTTGACTATTATTCTGACAACTTGTTATAAAAAATAAAAACATAACAAAAACACAAATTGTAACCATAATATTAGATTTCATAAAAACTCCAGATAAAATAAAATAGTTTAAAAACATATAGCCTAGATAACAAATAATCATCTAGGCTATATAAAATTACGAAAAATTATTCTTTAGTAACGATTACGCTTGCATATTGTTCTGTAACATCAAGTTTTATACGATACTTTCCTTTTGGCAAATTAGCAATTACATTATCTATACCACCTAAAGTATATGTACCAGTTCCTGTAATCGGACCATCTAAAATTCCATAAGAAATAGCCCAAGAACCATCTGTAAATTTAAATTCAATAGGTTCTCCCACACTTTCTAAAACAAAAGAATTATTTGCATCAAGTCTTATAGAAGCAGGATCCCATTGTGGATCAGTCATAGTTCCTGCAACATATGCTAAAGATAACATAGCTAATGGAGTTCCTGTTTGTTGCAAATTAGTTGGGAAAATAGCATTAGGAGTCATAACCATAACATCAGCAGACCAGTCTGTAAAAGAATAATCATTAGGTGCATGCATTTTTGAAGCAAGTGCTACAACATAAGGTTTTTGTTGTGTATAAAAATACGACATATCAATAAAAACAGTAAGGTCAGAATCTGTTACAGTTGCAGCAATTCCATCTGCTAGATAAAAATTTCCTTGTTTGTGTGTAGAAACCTGTAAATTTAAATCTGTAGTATTACCACTGTTATCAAGACTAGAAGTACGAACATCTTCATCATTCATAAGCATAATTTTGAAATCTGCTGTTAAAGAATTACCATCCCAGGCTTCTGAAATTTCAGAAATTGGTACAGTATAACTGTATATACCTGTAGAAGATTCTGGAGTATATCTTACAAATTTTGCATAAACTGTAACATCTTCTTCTGTGTACGAGTTCTCTACAAAATCTTTACCATCTTTAGTTAGAGTCCATCCTATAAAATCGCAACCTTCTTTTGTAATTTTTAGACCACCATTAATATAATTCTCATCACGATAAAAATTTTCTTCAGAATCTTCATAAATTCCTCCATTTAAGTCATAAAATACTCGTGGAATAAGTTTAACTACAGGATATAATGTTATATCATCAGTTAAAATTATATTATCAGTATAATATTCATTACCAGAATCATCTACATAATGAGAAAAATTATAAGTTCGTCCATCAGGAGATGTATACATTGGATATATTCTATATGTGTCAAAAATATCATATAATTTATCTCCAGATTGGAAAGTATATTCTAGTTTTGAACCTAAAGAAGTACCCTCCCATGAATCATAAAAGTAAACATTACCTTCTGCTTGTAGAGTTAAAGTACATTCTTTTTCTTCTAACCATCTTGCATAGAAAGTTAAATTTCCGTAAGGAAGATTTTCGTATTTATACTGAACAAAATCGTTACCATCTTTTGTTAAAGTCCAACCTGCAAAAATATATCCCTCTTTTACAGGTTCTTGTATGCCTAAATTATATTCAAGTAAAGACTCTATATTGTTCCATCTGTAGTTTTCATATTCGGATTTACTAAGTTCAATAATCTTAGACGAAGAATCACCTTCTATATTTCCTCCATTCAAATCCATTGTTAACACCATAGAACCTGGGATTATAACTCTAAAATGATCAGGTTCACCTCTATATGCCATTGTCATATATTCTGGTATAGAATATTTATACAGTTTAGAGCCATACCACATATCTGTAGTTGCATTCTTTACATAGAACATAAAGCCTTCCCAATCAAAAAAGGACTCATAAGTCAATGTAAGATAATAAAGCCCATCAGAATTTTTTGTAAAAATACATTTATCTGTTTCTTGATCCCAATAACTAAGGCTACACATTAATTTTACAGTATAATCTTGTGCTACATTTAAACCAAAATCAGCTGGATTGAAAATGAAGGTAATTGTACCATCATCATTTTGACGATAAGGCATAAGTTCTGATATATCATCTTCTGTAATCCATTTTGCGTAAACTGTTGTAGTTGTACCACCTGATATAGAATCATCTACAAAGTCATTTCCATCTTTAGTAAAAGTCCAACCAGCAAAAATATATCCATCATTTTCATCATTTATAATTTCACGAGACTCATCATTTAATCTATATTTATATCCATCTACCCAAGTATAAAAGCAAAATTCTTCCATTCCATCGATAAATACACCATTAAAATTCAGATTAATACCAACTTCGTATGTATATAAATCTCTAGTATAAGCTTCTAAATTTACAGACTCAGTTAACATTGTACTACCATCATATGTATTACCTTTAGAATCTCTAAATCCAGCAAAACGCTTACCCAAAATTTCACCTTCATAAATAATCCCATCAAAATTATATCCATTTTCATTTAATACTGTGGATAAAGATTTTCCAGATTGAAAAACAATAGATGATATAGTTGGTCCAAAATTCACACCATATCTATAAAATCCAGAATATTCTCCAGAATTAAGAGTTAACAAACATGTTTTAGGCTCTTCCCATTTGGCATAAAGTGTGGCTGACTGGCTTGGACATGTTGTAATATAGTCATCACCATCACGAATCAATGTCCAACCACCTAAATAGAAACCATCTTTCATAGGAGTAGAACCATAGTAATTATAATTAGGACCACCTAGTTCATAACCTTCTAATTCGTATTCTACAATATCATCCGTTAATTTTTCATGCACATAACTATCAGTATCAGGATCATAATAATATTCATCACCATATATATATCCCCCATTTAAGTTATATGTTATAGGAACAAATTTGCGATAGTGAACAGAAAAAGTTGTATCTTCATAGATTTTCTTATAGTACCAATCTTCTTCGGTAAGTATTTTTCCATCTTTATCTGTAAGTTCATAATCAGTACCATAATAGAATCCGTTTTCTTTGTATGAATACCACAAATTTTTTTCTTCATCTTTTTCTTCGTAAAAATCAAACTCACGAAGTTCAATAGCTTTGTAAACATAGTCGCCAGGGTTAAGTTCTACGCTTATAGATTTTACTTTTTTAAGCAAATAATCATCTTCATCGGTTTCAATCCAACCTTTTCCTGCTTCTATAGTTAAAGTTATAGTTTCTTTTTTAAAAGAATCATCAGGCTTTGTGCCCCCAGGTTTTGTGCCACCAGACTGAGTTCCAGAGCCACTACCTGACTTATTATCATCTCCACTAGCAATAGGTTTACACCCAACAACTCCAAAAATCAAACTTGCTACAAGCAAAATTGTAACAAAACAAGTAATTTTTTTCATAAAATCTCCTATAAGAAGTTACTGAGAAATTTTCAAATTCCAAAACGAATTAGAAACATTAACCTTACAAACAAACAAATAAATTAGTAAATTTACACATAACAACATATTACAAGTAAATTTACTAATAGTCAAGTTTTTATATGTAAATATACTTATACTGATTACATGAGTTTTAAGGACAATTTACGAGAAGAATTAAATTTTCAAGGATTGATGATAAAAGATTTAGCAGAAAGAACAGGATTAAATCAAGCATCTTTGAGCAATTATTTACGCGAAAACAGTTCAATTCCATCTGCTGATATTGCTGTCAAAATTGCAAAAGCTCTAAATGTTTCCGTTGAATATCTTATAACAGGAAATATTTCTCAAACCAATGTACAAGAAAACTTTTCCTGTGAAGTTATCAGACTTGCAAAAAAACTTTCTAAAATTTCCACACAAGACTTAAAACACATAACAGCCCTTATCGATTCTTATTTATAGAAATACACACTTTTTTACAATAAACTTTTCCAAATCTCCAGCCTACACTTTTTTACATTTCGCCAATAAAAACAAAAACCTGCTCTAACTAAAAGTTAAAGCAGGTTTTTTTATTGGCTTTATGCCGTTAATTTGTTTGAAGAGTCAGATTATTCTGGTTTAACTTCTTCACAAATGTTAAGTTCTGTTTCTTTGTCAAAGAACTTAGCTTTTTCCATAACTGGTGTAAAGTTAGCTGTATCACCAATTTGGAATTTATGTTCTGGTTCTGTAACAGCAACAACAGATTGAGTTTTTGTAAGAAGGTGAAGATGTGTATCTGCTCCCAATGGTTCAATTACAGACACTTTCATTTGTAAGTTATTTGAAGGTGCTGCATTCTTTGAGTAGATTAAATCTTCTGGACGGATTCCAAAGTAAACTTCTTTACCAAGGTAATCTTTAAGTTTCTTAGCTTGGTCGTCTGTAGGTGTGATTTCGAAAGAACCTTCATCAACTACAAGTTTTCCACCTTTTTCGATTACTTTTACTGACAAGAAGTTCATTGGAGGTGTTCCAATAAATCCTGCAACGAATTTGTTGTATGGGTGATTGTACAAATACAATGGAGAACCAATTTGTTGTACAAGACCATCTTTCATTACAACGATTTTATCAGACATAGTCATAGCTTCAATCTGGTCGTGTGTAACATAAATCATTGTTGCATTCAAGCGATGGTGAAGATCTGAAATTTCAGCACGCATTTGAACACGAAGTTTAGCATCAAGGTTTGACAATGGTTCGTCAAACAAGAATACTTTAGGATTACGAACGATAGCACGACCTACAGCAACACGCTGTCTTTGTCCACCAGAAAGAGCTTTTGGTTTACGATCAAGAAGTTTTTCAATATCAAGAATACGAGCAGCTTCTGTAACGCGTCTTTCGATTTCAGCTTTATCCTTCTTACGAATTTTAAGACCGAAAGCCATGTTATCGTAAACAGTCATATGTGGATACAATGCGTAGTTTTGGAAAACCATTGCAATGTCTCTGTCTTTTGGTGGTACATCATTCATCAATTTACCATCAATATAAAGTTCACCTTCAGAAATATCTTCCAATCCGGCAACCATACGAAGTGTTGTTGATTTTCCACATCCTGATGGACCTACGAAAACAACAAATTCTTTGTCTTCTACGATAATGTTAGCGTTTGTAACAGCGCGTACTCCACCATCGTAAATTTTTCCAATGCCTTTTAGCTCAACCTTAGCCATTTGTTAAGGCCTCCTTAAATTTATCTTATAAAATACATTGTAAAGCATAAAATGTTATATGTCAAACAATTTTATTGAATTTTAAAAATTAAAATGATAAAATATATTATGAAAATTAAGCGAATTCTAATATTTTTTTTACTTTTTTTTACAATTTTTTTTAATTTAAATTCAGAAGAAGATATAAATTCAGTTTTTCATACAACTGCTAAAAATGGATTAGAAATCTTTATTATTGAAAATTTTGAAACTCCTCTTGTTTACATAGAACTCGCTTTTAAAGCAGGTGGAAAATATCAAAACGAAAATACTAATGGTTTATTTCACTTTTATGAACACATGCTTTTCAAAGGCAATTCTCTTTATACTGATTCAGCCCAAGTTTATGATGCAATGAGCCAAATGGGGGTAACAAATTCAAATGGAACAACTGCAAGTGATTATGTAAATTATTATTTTACAATTCCAGCAAAATCATTTGAAAAAGGAATTGAATTCTGGGCAAATGCAATTATAAATCCTCTTTTTGATAAAAGTGAAATCGAAAAAGAAAAAAAAGTTGTTATATCAGAAATTCTAGATGAAAAAATAAATCCGTACACAAAGGGTTTTAATCAAGTTTTTAAATCTTTTTTTAATGATAGTGAATATTTATCCCCTGGTGGAACTCCTGAAAATGTACAATCTTTTACAATTGATGATTTATTAGCAATGAAAGAAAAATATTACATTCCAAATAATTGTGCAATTTTCATTTATGGAGCTGTAGAAAAAAACAATGCACTAAATATAATAGAAAATTATTTTTCTAATTGGAAACCTTCTTATGAAATATTAAAACAACAAGAAAACAAAGAAAAACAAACTTCAAAAGAAAAACCAATGTTTAAAGACAATTTTTATTTAATCAAAAATCCACAAACAGCAGCAATACTATCTATAAATTTTATAGGTCCAGATACAATAAATTCTATTGAAGATACCTACAAATCAGATTTTTTATTAAATTTATTAAAAAGTCAAAATAATAAATTTTTGAGAACGTTAAATTCAATAAAAGTTAAAGATAATGAAAATGCAATAAAAAATTTTAGTTATGAATATTTAACAACAACCAAGAATGGATATATTTCATTTAATTTTTGGTTAAATCCTAACAATGATAACTTGTCAGATACAATAACAAAAATAATAAATTATGTAACATTAAAAGAAATTCCAGAAATTTCAAATAATTTAGACTATTTTAGTGAATATCAGTACAAAACGACGAAAGAATCATTAATTGATCAACAAACATTAGACAACGAATATTTTACAAACTATATTTCTTTTTTAAGATTTTTTTGGGCTGTTGCATCAACGGATGTAGCTCTACACTATTATGATTATCTTAACAAAATTACAAATGAAGATATTTCAAATTTTGTAAAAAAATATTTATTAAATAAAAATTTTTCAGTTGCATTATTCATAAATGATAACATATATAGTAATGAAATTATAAAATTACAAAACTTAGGATATAAAATTTTAGAGGATTAATATGAAAAACAAATTTATTTTGAATTTAATAATTTTTTTACATTTTATGATTATAATAGGATGTTCAAGTATAAAAAATCTTTCACAGGAAAATAAAAGTGATTTTTATAATAATTTTATCGAAAACACTACAACAAAAGAACTTTCTAATGGAATTAAAGTTATTTTAAATAATAATATAAATGCAAAAGTTAATACTGTAATGTTTTATTTTAAAACAGGATCTTCTAATTTACCTATAGAAAAAGCTGGAACTTCATCAATTGCATTAACAATGATGAATAATTTATCAAAAAACTTTTCTGCTGAAAACAAACAAAGGTTAATCAATAAAACTTTATCAAAAACTAACTTTTCAGCTTCTTCTATGATGACAACTTTAAGTATTACATGTTTAACAAAATATTTTTCACAGGTTTTTCCAATCATAAAAGATGCAATATTAAATCCAGAATTTTCTAACTATAAAGACATTATAAAACAACAAAAATTTTTATTAAATAACACAACAAAATCTGATTTAGATTTACTAAATTTTTTATCGGAAGAAGATTTAAAAAGGAAAACAAACTTTATAGGAAAAAGCAAAGTAGCAAAAGAAACAATAGACTCTATTACAGAAGAAGATTTAATTAATTTTCATAAATCTTTATTTACAGAAAATTCCATTTACATATTGTGTGCTGGAAATTTTGATGAAAAATTATTTATTAAAGAATTGGAAAAATCCTTTGGTAAAATTAAATTAATAAAAAATGAATCAGAATACAATATTTTTGACTATTCTTTTTCTTCTGAAATTATCGAATTTAATAATAACAATAATTCAAAATTAGAATATGCAAAAGGTTACATAAATTTTCCCCAAAATATCGATAAATATTACGCTAGTACAAAATTATTAACTTTAATTTATTCTGATTTGCTAAATAATATTGTACGAGAAAAAAATGGTGCATGCTATAGTACAGGAATGTTTGAAACTCTCTGTAATAAACCTTTTCTAACAACTTTAGGATATAGAATTTCTAATAAAACTGAATTTTTTAATGGAATAAAAGAAGCAAAACAAATATTAAAAAATAAAAAAATAATTTCTAGAAAATCTAATGGTACTGCACAAAAAGAATTTTTACTTGTTCCAATAGATGAAAAATTAGATAATTATAAAAATCAACTAATAAACACAGTCTACGCTAATGCAGCAACTTCTGAAGGAAAAATTTACTTAATGGAAACGGGATTAATTTTAGGAAAAGAACCGGATTTCATGTTTCAACTTGAAAATAAAATTAACCAAGTTACAAAAGAAAATTTATATGAGTGCATAGACTATGTGATTTCTAATGAAGAACAATGGTATTATCTTACAGGGGTAAAATAACCAGATTCTTCACTAGAAAGAATTATATTATTCAAATAATTTTTCTTAGTAATTGCTTTCGGTTTTTTTGAAAATAATCCAAATTTTCTTTCTTTTGTAAATTCAAAAGTTTTACTATCATGGTAAACACCAGCAATAAAAGATAATGAAATACTATTATCAAAAGAAATTGATTTTGATTTAAACACATCTCCAAAAAAAGCACAAACATCAACTGATATATCTTCTGGATTAGACAATATAAAATTAAATGAATAATATACAATTCCTTTTTTCTGATACGAATTATTTTTTTTCCAAGAGATTATACAAGAATTGTTTGCAAAACTAAATTTTACTTTACCCTCGTCCCATTCAAATGGAAATGCAGGTGTAAAATAAATTTTTTTATTTAGCATATCAGGTTTTATACCACAATATGATTGAAAAATATTTCTTGAAAATTCAGAAACACTCCATGCTTGAGACCAAGTTCCAGAGGGATGAATTTTCTTTTTTACTTTATATGCATTGATATTTTCACTTAAAGAACCTACACATCTACTTGCAAAAGTTTCTTTATCATCAGTATCCATCATTTGTTTTGCATGAAAACAAGATAATTTATACGCTTCTTCTTGATGATAAATAGAACATAAAGAATCAATTACAGGTCCAGAATTCCAAACCCAAATTGTACCATTATGATAAGCAGAATCCTTGTGATGTTTTTTACACATATCATGATAAGGATGAAAATACTCATGTTCTTGATTTAAAGACAATACTCCATATTCAAAAGCTAAGTTAGAAAAAGCATTTTCTATAACAGCATATTTTTGCTCGTTCGTTAAGAATGAAGAATCTTCTTTTTGTAAAAGTTTTGGAACAGAAAAAGTAAAAAAAAGATTTGGTCTGATAGAAAAATCTTTTTTATTTTCAGATTTTAAACAATCAGCAATCAATTTTTTTTCATCATCAAAAAACAAGAGAATAAAATTCTTTTTTAAGTTCAATGCTTTTTTTTGCCATTCAATTGATAATTCATCTTCATTAACATACTTTGCAATTTGTGAACCTATTTGTAAGGCAGTATACCACAGAATTTGGATATCGTTTGCCCTAGAACCTCGTGGTGAAAGGGGTTGCTTTCCTTCGATTCTTGCATCCATCCAAGTATCTGCATCTCCATGCAATAAAAATCCAAATTCGTCTGTTCGCTTTTTTATATCAGATTCAATTGCAAGTTTGATTACAGGCCACATTGAAGTTAAAAATTCAATATCTCCAGTATATTGTAAATATTCCCAAACTTCACGAATGAACCATAAATTTCCATCAGCTGTATTATAAATTACATCATCTTTGTTTACATAACGATTGGGAATTCTTCCATAAGTATCACTTTGAGGATTTCTATCCTGAAATTCAGCAAAAGATGAAATTACAGACTTTGCTTCTTCAAATTGCCCTGACACCAACAAAATTCCACTTAGTGCAATAAAAGTATCTCTTCCCCAGTTGTCCCTAAACCATGGAAGTCCAGCCCATATTCCACGATGTAAATTACCTGTAACTAACATCCATCCTGAAAAAAGAGCCCAATATGTTGCATCAGTAAGATTTTTACACAAAGAAACTGAAAATTTTGAAAAAAAGTTATTAATTTGAACTACATGTTCATTATTAAATTCAACAACTTTATTTTGAAGTAAATTATCCTCAAATGCACAATAAAAATTATTAATCTGAGAATCTTCAGTCGTAAAAATTTTTGAATTTTTTTCTATTTCAACATTATTTATTTTATTTCCATAATAATCATAAAAAAAAGATTTATTTATATCCTTACCTAGTAAAATTACAGGACAAAAATCATTATTTTTTTGAGAATCAAAAACAACACTTAAGACTGGAAGTTCTGTCTTAGTATTCAACAACAAAGATAATTTTAATTTTATATTTTTATATTGAAATTCAACGCAATATGGCGTATAAACAATCAAATCGAAATCTTTAGCAGTAAGAACACTGCGATTTTTTTTATTATAAATACCAACATTTTTTACAAGTTGTTTATTAAAAAAACAAAGACCATCAGTTAACTCATCATTTAAGCAATGTATATGCAAATATGAATTAACTCTATCAGTGTAAGAAAAACAAAGGTTTGAATTTTTATTTATATCAATAGAAAGTTCTGTAAACATAAAAAACCCTTAAAAAAAATTAGCAGATTAAAATATTTACTTTTAACCTGCTTTAATAAAAAAAGAACTATAATTCAGCAACCGATTTGCTTTTAACTCGTTTCATATAGATTATCATAGTTCTAACACCTACTATCAAACAGAAAATAACCCAACCAAATGTCATTCCAAAGGATGAATTAAAATATGAAATCAATGCTACAATTATAGCAGGTAACAAACCTATTGAAGTAACAATTTTCAATGATGGCAAAAATTTTGAAATTCTTTCAAGATTAGTTCCTTTCATTGCTTTCAATCTTGACATACTTAATAACAATGCCGCAACAATGATATAAAACATATATTGAAATGCCATCAAACCAATCATTTGAATTATTGCAACTGGAGTTTCTGCAACAGAAGCAGAAAATAAAAAAGTTTTAGTAAAAGTAACCATATTGGCCTTATTACCGATAACCTTTTTTAACTCATTAGATGAAAAAAATCCAAGAGAATCATACTTAGTAGACAATCTAATTTGATGTGTTGGTTGACTAATAAATAATTCTTCTTCGGAAAAAATAATTATTGGCTGATAAGACGCTGTTTTTTCTTCTAAAAGCACATCATCAGCTTTTTTATTTGTAAATCTTACAATCCAACCATTAGATTCCATCCTTGAGGGAGTGTTAAAAGAGTACATAAGCTTACCATCATTTACAGAAAATGAAAAATCTGACTTTCCAATATCTTGTAATACACCACCCAATCCAGGATATAAACGTGCATCACCCATAGTAACACTTTGTTTTACGCGTTGATTTACAAATGAATAAGATATAATAAATATCGAAGAAATAATAATGAATATTAAAAGCAATATAGAAATATCGGCACAAGCCTCCGCCGATTTGTTGGAAACTTGTGCCTTGAAAACTTCTAAAAGCTTTACGCTTTTTTTGTTCATGTAAATTTTTTAACCTTTTTCTGCACCAGCAGCCATACCATAAACAATGTACTTCTGCATACACATTTGTACAATTGTGATAGGAATAGCAAGAATAAGAGCTCCAGCCATGAAGTTCAATGGATTATAGTAAACCGGTGTTAAAGGGTCATTCAATCGGAACAAATACAAAGCTACTGTTTGGTTTTTCATATTCAACAACTGTTG
>CALBXN010000146.1 GCA_937890485.1 uncultured Treponema sp. | reverse complement strand
GCTACTGTCATGAACTCGTAAAGCTTGCAAATATGCATCCCGACATCATCATGATCGACGACGACTACCGCCTCGGCATTCTCAAGGTCAACGGCATGACCTGCGCGTGCCCCTTGCATATGGCGCGCTTTAACGAAAAAGCAGGCACGAATTTGACCGACCGTGAGCTGTGGGAAATTGTCAACTCAAAGGATGAAAGAGCAAAACGCTACACCGATATTTTTATTGAGGTGCAAAGGGACTCCCTCGTAGAAACCGCAAAAATAATGCGCGCAGGCATAGATAGCGTAAATCCCAAAATCCCCGCTTCATACTGCTGCTGCGGAAACAACGCCGAGTTTGCATACGAAATTGCATCCGTGTTAGCGGGCGAGGGTAATCCCGTAACCGTCAGAATAAACAACGGAAACTACACCCCCGCAGGCGCAAGATATTTCAGCCGTGTTTTCCACCGTGCAAGAACTCAAATTGAAAAATTGAAAGGTTCAGTTGTTGTTACATCAGAAAAAAATAAAGGAACTAAGTTTAGTATCAGGCTGCCTTTAACTTTGGCTATTATTCAAGGATTATTAGTTCGTGTTGGAAAAGAAATTTATTCAATTCCGATAGCTTCTGTTGTAGAAAGTCATCGCGTAAAACATGATGAAATTAAAACGATTGATAATTATGAAGTTCTTAATGTTCGTAATGAAGTTATCAGTATTTTGCGATTGAATAGACTTTTTGGTATAAAAAAAGAATCCGAAGATGAAGTAAGTTTCATTGTAATTGTTGGGTCTGCTGATAAGAAAATCGGTGTAATGGTGGATGCTCTTATTGGTGAAGAAGATGTTGTTATAAAACCTCTTCAAGATCAGTATACAATTACTCCTGGAATTGCAGGTGCTTCAATTCTTGGAGATGGTTCTGTTTCTCTCATTATTGATGTAAGTCAACTTCTTGATTTAGGTGTAAAACAGGAATTAACTGCTAGAGAAGAACGAGAATCCGCAATAAACAAATAGGTGATAGGATGGAAAACATACAAAAACAATTAGCACAAGTTATGGCAGCGGAGCAAATATCAGACGAAAAAGAAAAAAACATTGCAAATGTTGATTTTAAAATGGTAACTTTTTCTCTTTCTGGTAAAGATTACGCTATTGATATTATGAGTGTAAAAGAAATTGCAAAAGCTGGCAGATTTACTTATGTTCCTAATACAGCTCCTTTTGTTTTAGGGGTTTACAATCTTCGTGGTGAAATTATTCCAATCATAGACTTGCGTTTGTTTTTTAATATTGAAGTTGAAGAACGTAAAGATAATCAAATTGAAAATATGATTATTGTTTCTATCGATGATAATATTTTTGGAATTGTTGTTGATGGAATTGATAAAGTTGTTGGGATACAAAAATCCTCAATTCAGCCACCTCATCCACTTTTTGGTGATATCAATATTAAATATATTTATGGAATTGTAGAAAGTGAAAATAGACTTTATGTTTTGTTGGATATTGGTCGTATTTTTTCTAATAAACCTAAAACAGAAAGTGAATTATCTGAAAATACTCCAAAACTTTCGGTATCAAAATTACCTCAAATTGATAAGGAAGTACAGTCTCCACAGGTGATAAAGCGTCAAGAAATTCCAACCATTAGAGAACCTGTGAATACAGAACAACAACTTACAACTGATACAGATGAAAGTGAAGTACCTACAGTTTCTTCGATAATTAGCCAAAATATTCAAGGTGATTCACCTCTCGATTTTTCTCAAGAAAGACAAGATTTTGAAATAAAATCACCGATTCAACCAACTACTTTGGATTATGATTTTATTGTTGACGAATTAAAATCACTAAAGAAATTTTATGTTACAGATATAAATTCTGCATGGACAAAATCTCGTTTTATTGCTTGGCAAGATGAAAAAGGTGTTGAAAATTCTCAGTTAAATACTGAACAATCAGCTGATGAGTTTTTGAAAGGGTTTTATTCAGAAAATACTGGTGAATTTTGGTCAGAAGAATATGCCAATCGTATCATGGGATGTTTACCAGAAAATGTTGCAAAGCAAATTGTTGTTTGGAATCCAGGTTGTGATAAAGGTTATGAAACCTATAGTTTAGCATGTGTTCTAAAAAAACGTTATCCAGATTCTCGAATTAGAATCTATGCCCAAGATATTGATTTATTGAATGTTTCAAATGCTTCTTTGTTAACAGTTCCAGAAGAATATTCTTCAAGTTGGTTTTCTGAATTTTTAATACAGAATGTTTCTGGTTCATATGTATTTATTCCAGAAATAAAAGACATGATTATGTTTGAGTATCACGATTGTACAAATACAAATTCATTGCCAAATGCAGATTTAATTTTCTGTAGAGATGTACTTTCTTTCTTATCAGAAGAATCTCAAAACAATGTTCTTTTAGATTTTGAAGATAGGTTAAAAGGAAATGGAATTATGATTCTTGGAGAAAATGAAAGTCTTGCAGGAAAGATGCAATGGTCTGAAAAACTTATAGAAAATATTTCTGTATATACTAAATAAATTTAGGAGGTTTTTTATGAGAGTAGAATATATTAACCCGTTTGTTGAAACTGCTTTTAGTGTTTTAACAGAAGTCCTTGGAGGCGAAGTAAAACGTGGTGATTTATATCTGAAATCAACTTCGATGCCTGTAATGGGAGTTGCTGCTTTAGTTGGTCTTGCTGGTGATGTAGAAGGTCGTGTATTATTTGATATGTCAATGGAGACTGCATTAAATATTGCTTCTACAATGAATATGGAAAAAATAGAAAAATTTGATGAACTTGCAAAGGCAACTATTACAGAGTTGGCAAATATTGTTACAGCTCAAGCAGTTACAAAATTACATGAGTTGGGATTCAAATTTGACTTAACTCCACCAGCCTTGTTTTATGGTGAAAAAATGGAAATTGCTAATCATCAAGTTGAAGCTTTAATTGTACCTTTAATTACTGCTCAAGGTAAAATTGAAATAAATGTAGCTATCAGAGAGAGAATGTAGATAAGGAGTATTTTATGAAAACAAAACAAGATTTTCCATCCATAAATGAGAGACCACCAGAAGGTGTTAAAGTTGATGGTTCAAAAATAAGAGTATTAGTTGTTGATGATTCAATGTTTGTTGCAAAACAAATTGGTCAAATTTTATCTAGTGAAGGATATGAAATTGTTGCAACTGCTAGTGATGGAAAAGAAGGTGTTGATAAATACAAAGATTTATATCCAAATGTAGATGTTGTAACAATGGATATTACAATGCCTAGAATGGACGGAATTACAGCACTTGAACAAATTATGGCATTTGATAAGAATGCAAAAGTTGTAATGATTAGTGCTTTAGGTAAAGAAGAACTTGTAAAAAAATCTTTACTTTTAGGTGCAAAAAACTATATCGTAAAACCTCTTGATAGAAAAAAGGTTTTAGAAAGAATTGGTTCTGCTGTAAAATAAGTAGTGCTTATAAATTTAAGCCTTCTCAAAATTCAAAAATTATTTAATTTTGAGAAGGCATTATATTTGTTTAAGGACGTAAAAACCTTTCCTGCATTTTATTAATTTTTGGGGAACATCTAAATTGTCACCTATAAATAATCTAATTTTTCTGATGTATACATAAATTGCATTGCGTTTTGATATATTAAATTCTCCCCAAATATGTGTGCTTAAATTGTTTATGGAAATTGGTTTATTGATATTTGCTTTTAGGTATTCTAATATTTTTATACTAGTAGGTTCTAATCCTCTGTAATTGTCAACTTCGGTATGAAAATTATCTCCAAATCCTAAGACAATACTATCTTCGTAAGCTTCTGGATTATTTTCTTTTATTATTGCAATTCCATTTTCATCAACCGTATATAAATCATTGTAATTTATTGTTTGTTCATTATTATCACATATTGAATTTTCTTTTTGTAATATTTTTTTTTCGGTCTCATTCCAATAGTTATGATAAAACAATTTTACAAACTGTTGATAAAAATATATTTCTTGTAGCATACATTGTTTCGAAATTTGAGCTAGTAATGTATCTTTATCTATTTCATGTAAAGATGTTTCTACAACAAGACAATATGTATTAGGACTTAAAGTTTTTATATATTCTAATATATTATATTTTATTGGTCTAAATATATCACAATCAATTATCAAAAGGTTTATCTCTTGGTTTGTTAATAAATTGTCTAGAGATGTTTTATTACAAATATTGATTGCAATACAGTCTAATTCATTACATGTTAAATTTGTTACTTTAATAAATAATTTTGATTGACTAAATACTATAACTTTCAATAAAATCCTCAACTTTTAATAAAAAAATGGTTTATTCTAAAACCATTTTTAAGTTTATAATATTACTTTTAATTTGTAAATCTATTATGTGTAAATTATTTAGAAAAAAATAGAAAAAAAAATAGGCACTAACATTTTTTGTAATTTTAGATATATTAGATTTTTTAGAAAGAATAGCAAATTTTTAAACAAAAAAACACCGTAAAACAAGTTGTATAAAACAAATGTTTACGGTGTGTTCTGAAAAAAAAGAATTAAATTATCTTAGTTATTAACTCTTTCTACGTATTCGTTAGATTCTGTGTTAACCATAATTTTTTCATCTTGCTTGATAAACAAAGGAACTCTAACTGTAAGACCTGTTTCTGTGATGATAGGTTTTGTTGCTCCAGAAACTGTATCTCCTTTTACATAGTTTTCGCTTTCTGCTACAGTAAAAATCATTTTTTGTGGAATTTTTACATCGATAGCTTCTTCATTAAAGATAAGAATAGGATATTCTTCACCTTCTTTGAGATAGTATTTCAAGTCTTCGTTCAAACTTGTAGGAACATTAACTGTTTCAAATGATGTTGTATCCATAAAGATATAATTTTCACCATCTGAATACTGATATTGTCCTTGTACTGTATCTACGACAGCATCTTCTACCATATCAGGTGTTTTGATAGTTTGTGTCAATACAGAACCATCTTTTAAGTTCTTCATTTTTACGCGAGCAAAAGCTGTTCCTTTTCCAGGATTTACAAATTCACGTTCTACAACCAAATATGGTGCATTTTTTATAAGTAGAACTGTACCTTTTGCAATGTCGCCGCCTCTAATCATCGGGATTCCTCACAATAACAATAGTTTTATAAAATTATACACAATATTTTACAAGATGACAAGTACACGATGTTATTCGATAAGTTCTTTTATTAATCCTTCTGTTGTAAAACTAAAGTAATCTTCAATTCCAATAATTATGTGATCTAAGGTTTTAATACCAAGAATTTCACTTCCTTTTATTAATCGTTTAGTTATTTCAATGTCAGCAGGTGACGGTTCTGTATTTCCGGAAGGATGATTGTGAACAAAAATTACGGCGGCTGCATTTTTACACAGTAATTCTGAAAAAACTCCACGAGGTTGTATAACTGCTTTGTTAGATGCTCCTTTGCAAATTTCCCTTATGTCAATTATTTCGTGTGAACCATTTAAGGCAACTGCAATAAAATATTCTACTTTTTCTAAAGTGTAATGTTTTACTAATGGAATTAAATCTTCAGGAGAAGAAATTTTACATTTTGTTGAATTAAATATTCTTTTCCCAAGTTCAACAGCTGCACAAATCAAACTTGCTTTACTTTTTCCAACGCCCTTTATTTTTTGTAACCTAGTAAAAAGTTTTTCTGGTGATTTGCTCATAATTTCATAAGCAACCTTTTGGCTAATTTTTTCCACTGGATAATTTTTTATCCCAGAGCCTAAAATTAACATTACTAATTCTTGAACTGACATAATATCAATTCCATATCGTTCAAGTTTTTCTCTAATTTCAGGTTGATTTCCATTTCTTTGATAGTTATAATAATTGGTATACATACCTTTATTATCAATCTAAAATATTAAATAATTGTAATTTCTGGAAAAAAAATTTATAATAAATTCATGAAGAAGAACTTTTTTTCAAAAATTTTAGTACTTTCGTTATTTTTTATCTGTGTGATTTTTACAGGATGCCAAACAAAATTTTTTCAAGAAAAACATAATTGTTCAATCCTTATTGATGATTTTGGAATAAAATCTGAAGAGCAACTTGTAAAATTTTTTGCTTTAAAAAATCCCACTGGCGATATTGCCAAAGCTAAGCGTTTAGCCAAGTTTTATATTGAGCAAGCAAAATTTGAAGGTATAAATTCTGATGTGGCTTTTGTGCAAATGTGTTTAGAAACAGGTTTTTTGAAATTTGGTCTTTTAGTAACTCCTGATATGAATAATTTTTGTGGATTAGGTGCAATAGATGCAAAAAATAGGGGATTGGTTTTTGCTACAGAAAAAGACGGTGTAGTAGCTCATATTCAGCATCTTCATGCTTATGGTACAACTAGAAAACTAAATGGAAAATTAATTGATTCTAGATATAAATATGTAAATCCAAGAGGAAAGGCTCCAACGGTTTATGAATTAGCAGGAACTTGGGCTAGTGATAAGCAATATGGTCATAAATTAGCTTCACTTTTGGAATTGCTTTCACAAATGTAAAAAAAATCCACTTGCAAATTTTTTTTACAAGTGGATTGATTTACCCTTATTTTATATTTTAATTATTCTAATGTCAATGCTAATATCTTTTCCTTTCTTCTTTTTAGAAGATTTTGATTTTACCGGTTTCTCTGGTTTTTGCTTTGGTTGCTTTGGCTCTTTTACTTTTTTCGGTTGTTTGGTTAATTTTGCTTTCTTAGATTCTACGAAATCATCCTCGGCAATTTCAACTTCTGGTTCTTCGTCTTCTAGGTCGTCATCAGAAGTGTCTTTTCTTTTAAATAATGAAGATTTTTTGCCATTTTTAAAGACTTCTTTTTTTGTCTTCTTTTCTTCGATTTCTTCAATTTCGGTGTCATCTTCTTCCGGCTCCGGAATATCATCCACCTTTAGCAATTTTTTAATTACGCCATTTTTAAAGAATTCCGT
>CALBXN010000145.1 GCA_937890485.1 uncultured Treponema sp. | reverse complement strand
CGAGGAGATTGTTTCCCGGAACTGTCCTGAGATCCGTAAAAAACACTTTTGACTTTTCCATAACTGAAGTTATACTATAGGTTTACCATAAAATATCACATTGAAGAGGCCCTGCCCGAAAAGAGCTATGCCCACTATTACGATGATAGCTCCTGTAATCCTGTTTATCCATACGACCGTCTTCATGCTGATCTTGTTGCTGAAACGGCTTATGAGCCATGACATGCAGAACCAGTAAGTCACGGAGCCTGCACTCACAGAAAGGATTATAGGGGCCCCCCTCCATGTGTGGGGCGCATCATTTGCAAGACCAAAGAACGCAAAAAGGGCGAGCATCACGAACACGGCACCCGGATTGGAGAAGGCCATGGCAACCGCCTGTCCGAAGTCCTTCGGAGAAGCCGTCATATCTCTCTTTCTCTTCTTCTTGTTCTTGATTTTGTTGTTGTGTATTTAAGGTTGCAAGAAAATCTGTGGGAAGTTGAGTTGCAAAGATATTTACTGAAGAAAATATAATAAAACTAAGTGAAAAGAAACAAATAAGTTTTTTCATTTTGAACTCCCCTCATTTTGTTTTTCATAAATTTCTATACATTTTGACATGATGTTTAAAGCTTCTTTTCCTGATAAACTTTGGTTTGGATATTTTGAATAATCAATTAATCCCAATGCTTGCATTTCTCTAAAAGCGTATCTTGGTGATTTAGTAATTGAATATAATAATCCACCTTTTTTTATCCATGAATTCATACAAATTTGTGCAAACTTTTGGTAAGTGATTTGCTTATATGGATTTTCAGGTATAGAACTAATCCCTCTTAAACTGATTGCATTTACTGCTTCTTGTTCCGTAGCAATGTCTGGTAAAAACCCTAAATAAGTTGCAGAAAAATATGCAATTTGTGAAAAACTTGCTTTTTCCTCTTCAATTAGTTTTGTAACTAAATCTGCGTTTTGTGCAGAAAGAGAAAACGTAAAAAATAATACAATAAATAAAAAAATAATTGTTTTTTTCATAAAAAAATCCTTAACAATATTCTATCACATGATATAATATTTGTCATGGAAAGAGCAACAAAAACAAATTTTTTTTCTAAACATTTAGATATTATTATCGTGGTTTCGGTAATAATCCTTTGTGGAATTTTGGGACTTTCTGGTTTTACAGAAAAGTTGGAGTTTCGTCTTTATGATGATTTGTTATCGATAAAACCTGCTACAACTCAAAACCCAAGTGTTCGCTTGGTTAATATTGATGATGCCGCTTCTGGCGAAATGGGAGTTTGGCCTTGGGGACGAGAAATTCTTGCCGATGTTCTTGTTCGTTTGCGTGAAGTTGGTGCAAAAACTGCTGTTTTTGATATTGAGTATATTTCATCAGGCTCTTTAGGAATTGCTCCTGATGTTTTGGCAGAACTTCCTGATAGTTTTTCTTATGAATTAGACAATGTTGCAGCTTTGATGTCAGATTTTTCTAGTTCAGTTGCCCATAATGGAATTGCTCTAAATCAAGTTGAATCAGTTGGTGAAGATTTAATTAATAATTACATTGTGCCTTCTTATCAAAATCTTTACGATAAAATAGATACTCTTGTTCGTGATAATGACGAATATTTTGGTAAAGCAATTAGATTTTTTGGAAACGCTTGGCTTACAATTAACGCTGCGGATTTGAGCATAAAAGTTGAACAAGATTATCGAGAATATTTAGATACAACATTCTTAAATTATTCAGTTATAGATTCTGATGATAGAATCAAAAAAGGTAATGATTATACCTTCAAATTTATGTATAACACAATTCCAGGTTTTTCTCCTGCTTTACCTATTTTTATGGAAAATGCTGCTGGTGCTGGATTCACAAATGTTTCTATCGATAGCGATGGTTCCCGTCGGCGTATTGAACTTTTACGTAAAAATAACGATGTTTATATAGCACAACTTTCTTTTGCACCACTTCTTTCACTTTTAGATACAAAAGAACTTGAAAGAACACGAAATCATCTTATTGTAAAAAATGCACTTTTCCCAAACGAAGAAACTCGAAGAGATATTTCAATTCCACTTGATTCTCATGGTCGTATGTTAATCAACTGGATTCCAAACAACTTTGTTACAAGTTTTAAATCTGATTCAGTTTTATTTTTGATTGACATTGACAAAATAGAAGAAAACTTGATTGAACAACTTAGAAATCTTGAAACTTTTGTTTTACGAGATGAATTTGGTCGAACTCTTCCATATTACGATGTGGTTTCATACTTGTTGAATGTTTATAGTGATCTTGATGTGCAAAAAAATGTGTTATTTAATGAAAAAGGTGGTTCTACACAAAACGACCCAAGATTCGATTCTTACTTTGCAGAAAGACATACATTCTTTTCAGATTTTGCTGAGATTTTTCATCCAAGTTATCTTGAAGAGATTATGAAGCGTTTAGATTCTCTTGTAACAGAAGAATCTGCAAGTGATATTCAACAACTTAAAGATTCTGTAAACGAAAGATTTGCTGCCCTAAAAGAAGAATATGATTTATATCAAGAAAATTTCAATTTCTTAAAAAATCACTATGATGGAACTTTCTGCATTATCGGTCATACAGCGGTTGCTTCAACTGATTTGGGAACAACTCCTTTTAATCGATTCTATCCAAATGTAGGAACTCACGCCAATGTATTTAACACAATTATTACAGAAGAATTTATTACACCTTTAGAATGGTATGTTGGATATTTCTTTGCTTGTATTTTTGTAATTTTGGTTTTGTTATTAGAACAAAGAAAAAAACTTGCTGTTCAGAATATAATTGGTGGTCTTAGTACTTTAGTATTTCCTTTAATATCAATTTTATTGATGGTTCTTTTTAGAATTTATATGCCAATGTTAATTCCTTCTCTTGTTCCAATTTTGTCCTTCTTAGGATTGCTTGTTTATCGTTTTATCAATTCAGAAAAAGATAAAAGTTTTTTGCGTTCAGCTTTTTCAACTTATCTTTCTGCTGAAGTTGTAAATGAAATCGTAAGTGACCCAAAAAAACTTACTCTTGGTGGAGAAGAAAAAAATATCACAGCTATTTTTACTGATGTTCGTGGATTTTCTACAATTTCAGAAAAAGTTACGCCTTCTCAGTTGGTAAGTTTCTTGAATAGGTACTTAACACTTTTAAGTGATATCATTCTTGAAAATCGTGGAACTATTGATAAATACGAAGGAGATGCCATTATTGGATTTTTCGGGGCTCCAGTTTCTTACGATTATCATGCTTGGACAGCTTGTCTTTCTGCAATTCGTATGAAGCAAGCTGAAATTGAATTTAATGCAGAAATGCTTGCTGCAGATGTAATTCCAATGCCTGTTTACACAAGGATTGGTATCAATACAGGAAATATGGTTGTTGGAAACATGGGTACTGATAAAAAGATGAACTACACAATGATGGGAAACGATGTAAATTTGGCTGCTCGTCTTGAAGGTGTAAATAAAGTTTATCACACCTGGATTTTAGTTTCTGAATCAACATGGCTTGCTGCTGACAGTGGCGAAAACAAAGGAAAAATTGTTGCACGCCGTATGGATAAAGTTCGTGTAGTTGGAATCAATAAACCTGTTCAACTTTACAACATCGTAGGTTTGCGTTCCGAAATGAGCGAAAACGAACTTAAGGCTGTAGACTTATTCCATCAAGGCTTAGACAGATATTTACAGCGGGATTTTGTTAATGCAAAAAAATATTTTGACAAAGCTGACGAACTTTTTCCAGAAACAGTTACTTGCTACAACCGAGATGGATCTACTTACGAAGAAAATGGTCCTGCTTCCGTATTTTCTCAGCGTTGTACAAAAAATATTACTGAAGGAATTCCTGCTAACTGGGACGGTATTGTAAACTTGGTTTCAAAATAAAAAAAACTTGCAAAAGTTTAATGAACTCTTACAAGTTTTATCAAATAATTAATTTACATGAAGGACGGAGGCAATCCTTCCGTCTGGAGTGTAAGCTTTGTCAGGATTTGTTTCATCTACAAAAGCTGTTGTTCCTTTATAATATGCGTAAAAATAACTTCCCTTTGGAAGAGCTAATGTAATTTCGTAAAATCCTGGAGAAGTTTCTTCCAATTCGTAAATAAAAGAATCCCAGTTGGTAAAAGTTCCACCAAGTCTGATTTTTTCTCCTGGTTTTCCATTGTAAACAAATCGTGTATGTCCAGTTAATGAAGGTGCTGTTTCTAAAGAATAAACTTTTTCAG
This sequence comes from uncultured Treponema sp., assembly GCA_937890485.1. Lineage (GTDB taxonomy): Bacteria > Spirochaetota > Spirochaetia > Treponematales > Treponemataceae > RGIG9060. The sequence goes on along the minus strand of CALBXN010000145.1, from coordinate 2,736 downwards.
TTTTTTCTTTTTTCTGGCTTTCAATTTTAACTACAGAAAAATAAGTATCAGCTTCATAACTGTAATATTTATTTTCGTTTACTGGATCGTATGTCCAAATTCCGTCAATAATCATTCTATAAGAAATATCAGTAATTTTTTCTGGAATTTTACAAATGTAAAAAAGTACAGAATCTACAGGTTCAAATTCAGAATCTCTAGTTATCAATCTTTGAAAAGTATGGATTTTTGTGTAATTTTCAAAATCAAAAGCTATTCCTGTAAAACGTGCATTTTTGTCAGCAGTAAAAATAATATAATCCTCTGTAACTACTGGACTTTGCACAGTTTTTATTCCTGCAATGAGGTTTTGTAAACTATAAGCTTCTTCTTCTGTTGTGATATTATCAAAACATGTATCAACTATCGTCGCTGCGCCAAGTTTTGCACTAATACAAAACATAAAAATTATCAAAAGAGATTTATAAAAAGTTTTCACGATTTGAGTATCGGAATAAATGTAAAAAATGTTTATGTTTTAAATAAGGAAAATGTTTCTTTTTTTTGAAACATTTTTTTCTAAGAACTTTTAAAAATTCGCCGAAACTTATATAGATTATATACTTGTTATAACATTATTTATGGGGTAAAATAAAATAAATGCCTGGAATTAATCAGCTTAAAAAATTTATAGATAACATGACTTCCATTGGAAATGAACCAGATGTTCGAGCCAAACGTGGAGAACCCTACATTCCTCTTTCTTTACCTTCTTCTGTAAAAGATGTTAGTGATGCTGATGATTTCCTTTATGGTTTTTCTGATGGAAACGCCGATGGACAAGTTGATTCCTTTGGTGATGTAAATCCGGAATCAATGAATCCTGATGATTTAAACCTTGATTATTTAATTTCTGGCGGAAAAAACTCTAATAATAGCAATTTGGAAGATTTACCAATAGAAGAGTTAAATTCCGATACTTCTTTTACAACTGAACCAGCATTTTCTTTACCTGAAGAAGAAATAAATCTTGATGCTTTAAATGATTTTATGGAAAGTACAGAAGAAGAAATTGTACAAGATTCTTCTCCTGTACTTGATGATTTTTCTACAGAATCATTTGATATACAAGATATTCCAAATGAAATTCCTGAAACTATTTCTCCAATAGAATCTTTTGAATTTCCTCAAAATAATGAAGATTCTTCTGGTGATTTTGAAGATCCAATTTCCGCCTTTGGAGATTTATCTTCTTTTGAAGAATCTGATTCAACAGAAAATTTTGATTCTCAATTATCTGATGATTTAGCAAAAAGTTTTGCAAATAATTTTACTGAACCTGAAAATATTCCTGATTTGGATACAATTGGTGAATTAGAAGAAATTGAAGAATTAGAATCAGTTGGCGAACTTGAAGAAATTGGTGAATTGGAAGAATTAGAGCCTTTAGAGGAAGGCGAAACTTCAAACTCAAATTTTTCTAATCAAAGTTCAGATGTTACAAATGATTTTGATTTATCATCCTTGGATTTAGAATCAGCAAATTCAGATTCTGTTGATTCATCAGTTGATTCAGAAACTTCTTCTACTGATGGTGGAGTAGATTTTAGCGATTTAGGATTTGAAGTTGAAGAGTTTGAGCCTCAGCAATCTTTGCAGTCAACCTCAAAATCTTCTTCTGATACGATTGATTTTGATGGAATTACTGTGGATGAATTTACTCCATCAATACCAGTTGAAAAGCCTAAATCAAGTTCTACTGGTGGAATGTCTTTAAGTTCAGATGATTTTTCTTTAGATGATATTCCAGAGGTTGATTTCCCTTCTCAAGATACAAGTTCACCATCTGCTTCTTCTGATTTTGATTTTGGTGATATTGAATTTACAGATGAGGGCAGTTCTGATATTGGAACTTCTGATATTCTTTCTGAGATAGAAAATGGTAATGATTTAGGTGCCATTTCTAATTTAAATTCTTCCGATGAAGAGTTGGATTCTTTACCTTTTGATTCCTTAGGTGATTTTACAACTACAGATGAATCCATGGAAAATAGTAATTCTATGGATTTTGAAATCCCAGGTTTTTCTGGCGGAGATGATTTTGATTTTGATTATTCAAATATTTCTAATAATTTGAAAGAACTAATTTTATTTGTCAAAGAACTTTCTGAATTAAATAAGTTTGAAATTGAATTTTCTTCTAAAGTTGAATATTTGTATAAAATTGCTAAAGGAAACTAATGTTTGTATATAACGAAAAGTATGTAAGTAAAAAAGAAGGACATTATTATAGTTGTCCTTGGATTGAACATGGTTTAGTTTTCTTTCAATCAAAATTAGCAATGTGTTGCCATTGCGGACATGAAGGCGGTGGACATACTTTAGTTCGTGATAATTTTGTTGGACAAAAAATTAATTGGGATAGAGTCTTTCAAATTAAAGATATCTTTAGACGCTTTCATAAAAAGGGCAAAATACATACAAGTTGTGTTGGCTGTCCTTATTTAAAAGAAGAAAAGTGGTCACAAGAAAAATACATTGAAAACCTATATATAAGTCATTGGACTCATTGTAATTCAAAGTGCATATATTGTTATGCAACTCAAAAGCCAGAACATTTTAAAAAAGAGAAATGTTATGATGTTTTCCCATATATAAAAGAAATGGTTGAAAACTCTATTGATGCAGGAGCAAATAATATAACAGTTGAAATTAAAAATGGAGGAATTTCATATATAAGAGTTACTGATAATGGTA
>CALBXN010000144.1 GCA_937890485.1 uncultured Treponema sp. | reverse complement strand
GAGAGCGTTGGCTAATAATTCTGCATTTACAAAATTTATTTTTGCTTTATTTTGTAAAAATAAAGTATTACCTAGTTGACGGGGGGGGGTAACTCATTTATAATATTTTCTGAGAGTTTTTTCTTAAAATTGTAATGATTTTTATGGATGATGAAAAAATGTACATATCAAGAAAGTGCGTGATTTTGTTAATTTTAAACTTATTCTCTGGATTTTTATTTTGTTTGGATGGTGTTTCAACAAATGTTTTTGATGATAACTCTAAGAATAATTTATCTGATTCTTTGGTATCGCCAGATAATAACTTAGCAAATGAATTTGAACAAAACGGTTTGATTTCGAATGAAATAAATAAAAATGATAAAGAAACTGAAAATAAGATTTTTTCTTTAAATAATCTGTTTATTGAAGGAAATATTCAAAGATATATAGCTATTGCAGGTCTTGAAGACTATACAATGCCTAAGCCTGGATGGAATACATCTATTGGATATGATTTTTTTAGAGGCTATTCTCATTCTGGTCAATTAGCGATAAGTATAGGTCATAATGTTGTTGCTGGTTCTAATCCTTTAGTAAGAATGTTAGATATTTGGCCATTAACTTTTGGTCTAGGATATTCATATTCTCCAAATCATAGAAATTGGCAATGGTTATCTTTAGGGATAAATTTTGGTGGAGGTCTTTATTTTTCTGAAATTTCTCACTATGCAACTGTATTAGATTTAGCAAAACAAGAACTTACAACTTCTAATGGATATGCATCAATTATTTATGGAAGAGTTAATTTTGGTGTAAATTTTTTAGATAATGTATTGAAACTTCGAATTAATGCAGGTCTTGACTGTATTTGGGAAATTGAAGGTATTCTTCCTTTACCTGTTTTAGAAATTGGATTGAGATTTTATCCAGTGCCAGCATTTAAGAATATTGTACGAAAACCAAAACCAGAAGTAAAATTATGGCATATTGAAGTTCCCGTTGAAGTAGAAAAAATAATCGAAGTTGAAAAAATAATCGAAGTTGAAAAGATTATCGAAGTTGACAAAGTTGTAGAAATCGAAAAAAACGAAGAATCAAAAATAGAAGATACTGTTACTATCGAATCATACAAAATAGGTGATTTATTGAATCTTTATTTCGAAGTAGGTAGTGATAAGTTAACTCAGACTGCATTAAATACTCTTGATGAGATTGGAAAGTATCTAGAAATTTATCCAGAAGAAACAATTCTAATTCAAGGACATTCAGCTCCTTTTGAAACTGAAAGATTGCAGTATCTTATGGGATTAAATCGTGCAAATATTGCTAGAGATTACTTACTTGAAAATTTCAATATAGCAAATCGTCGTATAAAAGTAGAATCACTCGGAGCAACTAAATCTGGAAAGCGTATACGAGGAAAAACAAATTCTGAATATAATGAATATAGAAAAGCTGAGCTTGTAAGGACAACCCCTCCTAAAGAAGAAGTTTTTAACGATGAAAATAAGTTTGAAAAAATTGATACTGTTCAAACTGAAAATCGAGAGGAGTATTAATAAATGAAGAATAAAACATATTTTGTTGTATTTAAAGTTTTTTTATTGTGTTTCATTTTTTCTTCTTGTACAAATTTCTTTCATAGTTTATTACCTCCTACAGAAGGAAATCTTATAAATTTTCAAGTTCAGTATGAAAATGGTAGTCGTTCTCAAGTTTATTCTCCTAATAAAAATAATAACATTACAATTGTTGTTCCAAATGGGACTGATGTTTCAAATTTAATTCCTATTGTAACAATTTCTGAAAAAGCAGAAATCATTCCAGGAGATTTTAGGTATTTAAATAAAATGTTTCCAGGAAGAGATCCTTTATCTCTTGCTGTTGAAATGCAAAAAGCAAGAATTGAAGGAGCTTTTATTGATTGGTTTATAAATTTAATTTTAGAAAATAAAGGTTTTGAAATTCCAAAATTAGATATGCCTGTAGACTTTTCTAGACCAGTTCCTTTTTATGTAATTTCAGGAATGGGTAATTATCAAATTTATACAATTTCTGTAATAACAGAAAAAACAAAGGAAGATATAGAAAATAGTCCTTACGATCCAACAAAAACTGAAAAAAACATTTTATCTTTTGAAGTTGAAAATCAAGTTGGAACTTCAATTATTGATAACACAAATTGTACTGTAGAGTTTGAAATTTCACCAGATGAAAATTCAATTTTACCTATAATAACAGTTTCTGATGGGGCAAAACCTTTACCTTTGACACAAAATTATTTACAAGCTTGTAATTTTTCATTTGAGCAAATTTTAGATTTTTATACAGGATTTACAACTGCAACAGATTTAAATAGATATATATCATTGTATTTTCAAAAGCAAACAAATTTAATTTTGCCAGAACTTGATGTTCCAATGGATTTTTCATCAGAAATATTAATTTGTGTTATTGCTGGTGACAGAAGTGCAAAAGTGTATGAAATCAAGGCAAAAGTTGATGAGACTGTCCCTTGTATTACAGATTTTGCAATTGGAAAAAGTAAAAATTCTTTTATTATAAAAGATGCTGAAGTTACAATTTCAGAAAATCAAATAAATGCAAAAATTTTGTATCCTGTAGAAATGATAATTGATTATGGAATTATACCAGATTTAGTTTTTACTGGAGAAAGAATAACTTATAAGATTGATAGTGGCTCAGAAATAGAATTTACTTCTGGAGTTACTGAAATTCCATTTAGTGAATCTGTAAATGAGTGTACTTTTATTGTTTATGCAAAAAAATCCTCAGTAGAATATAAATTGATTCTTGATAGACAAGAAGACCCTGATACAATTAGAAGTATAATCGATTATAGATTTAGAAAAATTTATAATTCTGAAATTAAATCAAATGTAATTGCTTCCGTATATAATGAAGGTGATTTAGGATTAGTTTCTGCAACCGTTTTATATGAAGGAGATGTTGCACCTTATGAATTGATACCAGAATTTATTACACCTGGAACTTTAACTTTAAATGGCGAAGAACAAATTAGTGGAGTTACAAAAAATTCTTTTGAATACTCAGCAGAATATTTATGTACTTCAAAAAATGGCTTGTATTGTAGACTTTATACAATTAAAATTGATTTTGTAAAAGTTGTTCCAGCACAAGCTTTCATAAAATCTTTTACTTTTAGTGATTATTTAAATCCTGGAATTACTCAAACTACACAAGCGATTATTGATGAACTTACAAAAACAATAAGAATTGAAGTTGAATATTTTGGTCAAGAAGAACCATTTGATTTGATTCCACAATTTAGTGCAACAGGTTCTGTGTTTGTTTCCAATATAGAACAAACAAGTGGATTTACTTCTCAAAATTTTAAATATGCACAATACTACACTGTAAAATCTGATGAAGATTCAACGGTTACAAAACAATACAAGGTTGAAGTTTTATTTAATCCAGATCCAGACTCTGCTTGTGAATTAACTTCGTTTGGATTTTTGCAACAAGATAATCAATCTTTAACAAAAGATGTTGAAGCAAGAATTACCCAACGAGATTTATCTATTTTTGCACTTATGCCTTACGGTAGTGGAGCAAAAGACGGAATACCTCTTATTCCTTATTTTACAGCTGAAGGAAATGTAAGCGTAAACGGACAAACTCAAATTTCAGGAGTAAGTTCTCAAGATTTTTCAAATGAAGTAATTTATACTGTAACAAGTTCAAATGGTCTTTATAAAAAAGATTATAAAGTTACTTTACAAGAAAGTGGCGATATAATTTATGTTGATATAAACGCTATTGGACGAAATAACGGAACTTCTTGGCAGGATGCATTTATAAATTTAGATTTAGCATTAGAACAAGCCGCTTTAATGAATGCCGATTGTGCAGCAGAAATTTGGGTAACAGCTCCCGAAGATAAAACATATTTTAGCAAAGATAAAACTGGATTTAAATTATACAAAGAAGGTTCTATTACAATTCTAGGTGGATTTGATGGAACAGAAAAAAATGCAACCGAAAGGCAATTTGATTCTAACGGAAATTTATTAAAACGCACAAAAATTCAAAATTATAATAATGGAACTAAAGGAATTTTTGAGTGTAATGATTCAGTAAAAGATAATATTTACATTGAAGGCCTTGTAAACACAGAAAATAATTGTAATTATTTTTTTGATATTGGGAATACCGCACATACTGTATTTATACAATCAACTATAACAATCAATGATTGTGAATTTTATACTGACCAAATATCTTTTTTTTGGGAAGATTCTTACGACTTAACAATATCAAACTCTAAGACTCGTCAAATATGTGATAAAAATTCATATAATAATCGTACTTATAATATAGAAAATTGTACATTTTTAGACGATGAATTTGCCTACATTTATCTTGTTGGTGCGGATATAAAGTTTAATAATAATACAATGTATGGATATGCAAAACTCAATTTAGAATCTTCTGGTGATGTTGAATTTGAAAATAATAAATTATTAGACTCAGATAAAATTGAAAAATTTCAAATAGATACTTTTACAAATGCTAAAACTCAAATTAATGAACCAGTATGGTATTTGTATTTAAAAGGAAATTGTAATTTAGTATTAAATGATAAAATTTTTAGTTATTTATATCTTGGTGAAAATACCGTAACTGAACTTAATAATTGTGAATTTATTTGTGCTTATATAGATGGTGACTTTTCTAGGCAGTTTTATTCTTATGGAAACACAGTTGTAAATGATTCTGTGTTTTTGAATAAAAGTATTTGTTCCTATGGTAATGGTTCTCTCACGCTTAATAATTGTGATGTTTCTATCTCTCACAGTTCATCTACTCCTATAGATGCTTCTGGCAACTTAGTTATAAATGGAGGAACTTACAACTTACAAGCTACTCAAGATGGAAATTTGATTAATGTAAAAGGTGGGCTTACAATAACAGGTGGTACATTTAATTTTGAACATGCAGGGAAATATGCACCTTGTATTATCGGTTGTGATGCTACAATTTCTGAT
>CALBXN010000143.1 GCA_937890485.1 uncultured Treponema sp. | reverse complement strand
TGTGACTATATTGCTCATCAAAAGAAATAACTTTTATTGAGAGAATATGAAAATATTTGGAATCGTTTCTGTTACAAAAGCAGGGGTGGTTGAAAAGGATATTGAAGAAATTAAAAAACAAAAAGAAATTGAAAGAGCAGTTGCTCAGGGTAATATTGATTTTGCAGAAAAGGTTGCAAAGTTGCAAGTAATTATTACAGGTTATGTCCATGCTCAGTTTACTGGCAATGATATTCCACCATCTATTGCTTGTATGATTCTTGAATCCGTTTTATTAAAATATAAAACAGTGCAATCGAATGAGGCACTATTTAATAGTTTAGCAAAAGAATCCGAAGAATCTGAGGATAATTTAGATGGTACTGATTCAGACAATAGTGAGGGATGATTTATGGCTGTTATAGCAAAACAAAGGTATAAACTGGATGTTGCTCCAAAAGGTGGTTGGGTGATTGTTTATGCATCCCAGCATGATAATGGGGCAAGGGAAATTGAATTTGAGATTACAAATCAGGGTAATGCTTTTTCAATTCCTGCGTCAATAAATATTTCTGTGCAGGGAATAAAATCAAACAAAAGTTATTTTTCTCATAGCTGTTCTTATTTCGGAAATATTGTTACAATGGCTTTGGCTGATGATATGACAGATGTTATTGGTAAAGCAATTTGTGTTTTAAAGTTTACAAATCAATCTAACCAAAAATTAGCAACAGCAAAGTTTGTTTTAAATGTTGATACTGATTCAAGTTCTGAAGGTATAATTATTGATACTGAGGCAGAAGAAATCTTCAACCAGATGCTTAATGATATTAGAGCACAAGCTGCATCTATTAGTGCCGATATTGCAGAACTTCAATCAATGGTTGGTTCCCCGTTGGTAGCATCTACAGCATCAGCAATGACTGATCATAATAAAATTTATGTTTATACTGGTTCAGAATCCGGATATACAAATGGTAATTGGTATTATTGGAATGGTAGTGCATGGACATCTGGTGGGGTATACAATTCGGTTGCAGTTGTTACAGACCCAACCTTAACATTGTCAGGAGTACCTGCTGATGCCAAGGCTACTGGGGACGAAGTAACTAATTTAAGAAGCGATTTATTGCAGACAGTTTATCCATCATCGTATGTTTTGGGTTATATAGATGGTCTTGGTCAGCTTCAAGCAGATAGTGCCTATTATTCAAGCGATTATATTGAATTAAAATACTTGCCAGGATCAAAAGTATCTTTTAAGGTTTCGTTTGTTTCTGCGAGAGGTCTTGCATTCTATGATGAGAACAAGGTGTATGTGCCTAATTCAAGTATTAACGGCACTAATTGCTCTGATTATGGTTATACGGCTGGATCTATACCACAGGTTGTAAAAATACCAATTCCAAAAGGCGCACGATATGTAAGATTCAATCAAAGGTCTGCTTATGTAAGTTCTACAAGCGACTTCTGGGTAACAGGTGTGTTAGCGGCTGATTATCTTTCAGATGCGTCAAAAATTGGTAGCATTGTAAGCGGCATTGAATCCATCAACACATCGTTAAATACTATAACACAACTAAAAACGTCATTCACAGATGGGTATTTTGTGAATGAAAATGGTGGAACATTGGTCGGAGATGCACGATATTCAGCATCCGATTATGTTTGTATAGATTGTTTTAATAGCATTACTTATACGCAATATTTTACTGGAGCAAGTGCTTGCATGGCACTATACGATAGGGATTTCAATTTTGTACGAGCCATAGTAAATAGCGGATATAATGGTGACATTAATACAATTTCTATCCAACCGACTGAGTATTATGCGAGATTTTCTTGCTTTACAGCAAACTTGGCAAGTTTCAGCTTGTCCGCAGATGAGAATATTGCAAACGCAATTAAATCTGTTGCAGACAGGATTGAAGATGACAGAAATACAGATGTACTGTTTGCCAAAATAATACACGATGGTGGCATGACAAGAATATTCAATACAATCGGTGTTATTGGAGATAGCTTGTCAAGTGGGGAAATGGCATACGGAAACGCATCAGGGGAAGATACCACACAGTATGTCGATATGTTCCAATACAGTTGGATACAGTATATGGCAAGGGAATGCGGTATAACTGCATATAACTTTAGTCAAGGCGGAATGAACACAAGGAATTTCCTCAATGACCTCGGTGGATATTTAACGAAATTACAAAATGCAGATTATAAATGCCAAGCGTATTTTATAGCACTTGGACACAATGACTACAATTATGGTGTAGACGTTGGAACGTCAGCAGACATTAATATTTCAGACCCATCACAAAATGCAGATACTTATTACGGCAATTATGCAAGGATAATATCTATAATCAAAAGTGTTCAACCCAACGCCAAAATATTCTGTATATGCATGAAGTCAAGCGGATACTCGGCGTATAACACAGCCATTCGGTATATGGCAACGATTTATAGCAACGTATATATTCTTGACTTTGAAACCTATTATCCAAAACTTGAAACAAGTTGGGAATACACACAAGGTCATGGAAATGCTATGGGATATTTAAACTATTCATGGCAAATTGGAACATATGTTGATTGGATAATCAGAAACAACAGAAGCGACTTCAAATATGTGCAGTTTATTGGTACGGATTATGACCAATACATTCCAACCAATTAAAATAGACCTTTAAATTAGTAAAATAAAATATAAAAATATTATAGTCAAATAGTTACTTATGCTTAGTAAGATACTTTGAATAATATAAGTAACTTTGTTAGATTATTAATTATTATATTTGAATAAAGAATGGATGATTTAAAGAATAATATACAAAAAAAGGATAAAACGTTATGACTAATGCAGAAAAGATTAGAACAATGAATAATGATGAACTTGCTGAATTTATTCGTGGAATATATTTTGCGAATGCAGATGGTAAAGGTTTTGCGTTTTGTGGATATAATCTTGAATTATGGTTACAAACTGAATACCAAGAAAACAAGTTTATGAAATAAATTAACATATATTAACCCATTGATTTAATGATTAATGGGTTAATATATTTTATAAAAGGAGTGATAATAATATGTCTAATTCATTTATCGAAAGTATTAAGACAATGATAAATACTAAGATAGAAAAAGCAGGATATGATAAAACTCGAACAGGACAGATAGTAAAAGTCAACAATGATAATACATATTCTGTACAAATAGGTGGGTGGACATATCCTAATGTTATTACTGTTAATGATATGACTTATAATTTATATGATGTAGTAAAAGTGGTTATACCTTGTAATCAAGCAACACAAATGTATATTACTTCATCTATATTATCTGATAGTTCAATGGGTAAAAAGGTTGCTTATGCTACAACAATGGCTGAAGAAGCAAGTCAAGAAGTACAAAATACTAATAAAACATTTTATCAATCTACTGAGCCTGAAGGGGATGATTATAAAGTTGGTGACCAATGGTATTCTACATCAGAACAAAATAAGTTATATGTATGGAATGGTACAGAATGGGTAATAGGACAAGATAGTGCTGGAGCTTATGACATTGCAACTGATACTGAGAAGTATTTTTGGGCTTCTAATAATGCGTCTGTAGGCATTGGTATTTTAATTACACAAAAATCTCAAACCGAATTTATTGCCAATCCTAATAATGGTGGAATGAATTTGTTTATTCATAATAATCAAATAATATTACGTGATGGATTAACTAATTTGTTAATTATTGATAATAATGGTAATGGACAATTTTTAGGTAGTATTGTTAATCTATATAAGGTTACTGATTATACAGTTTCAATTGCAAATATTGATGCTTATGGTAATATTTTACCTGTGGATTATAATATTACAAGAGAAAATGGATATCGTGCTATTGGCATTGTAGGCTATAGTAATACTGATACGAATATTCAAGCAACGACAAATTATGTTACCGATAATACTATGGATTCAAATCCAATATTAACTGTTGGATTTTTAAATAATGGAAGTTCAGTATTAACAAATCAAACAGCAACATTTAAAATTCTTTGGATAAAAGCTACAGCTTAAAAAAATAAAAAATGAAAGGAGTAGAGTAATATGGCAAATCCTGCTCCATTAATTAATCAAATTAATGCTTTTAATGTAGATGTGGGTACAACAATTGAATTTAATATAATTGGTGGCACTGATTTGGTTAGGAGTAATATACTTTATATATATGATTTAAATGATAATAGTTTAATATGTACCCATTTATATATTACAACTGATAATTTACATATTTTACCAGCAAAGACTGATTCGAGCATTATATATGCAGATGGTAAAAGTAGTGCAGATTTTGTAAATAATAAGCAATATTATGCACAAATTCAAACTTTTACTGATACGGCTGGTACAACTGGTGGAAGTGGGCTAAGTATATCTAAATTATTCTGGTGTTTGCCTACTCCATCTTTAACTATTAATACAATTCCTACTGTTATTGCAATTACTTCTTATAATGTTTTAGCATTATATAATAGTAATATTAATACTGAAATTGATGTAGTTAACATAGCGCAACAGTATCAATTTGATTTATATAATAGTGTAGGTGTTTTACAATCAACTAGTAGTGTTATATTGGGAAGCGGAGAAAGACAGGGTGTTACTAATAATTACATATTAAATTATAATTTTACTGGTTTACTTAATAATAGTAGTTATTATGTAGTAGTAACTGTTACTACTACAGAAGGTATGATATTAACTTATAGAAGTAATACATTTTTAGTTAGCATTGACGCTCCTGTTCTTGATAAAGCTATTGTTATTAATGATGCTTGTAATGGATATATTAGTGTAACAAGTAATTTAAGTGATTCTTATTCATCTAATATTAATAGAATATTAGTAAAAAGAAAAGACGTTAATGATGTTACAGGCACATGGTTGACTTTATTTAGTATACCTATATCTCAAGCATCTGATATGAATTTCACAGTTATTGATTTTTATAATCAATGTGGCAAAACATATCAATATGCATTAGTACCAATTATTGTGCAAATGCAAAGTGGCGTAGAAGTAGAAATTGAAGGTGGATATACAGTTTCAGATTCTATTGAGTCTGTATTTGATGATGTTTTTATTGTTGATAATACTAATTCTCAAAAATTAAAAGCTGGTGTAGGATATAATGATGTGACTACTAATCAAGATGTTGGTGTTATTGTACCTATTGGTGGAAAATATCCTATTATTGTAACTAATAGTAGGGTACAATATCATACTGGTAGTATTTTTGCACAAATTTTACCAGAAAATTATTATACAGTATATGATTTAGATAGAATTAGTATGGTTAATCGTAGAATATTAATAGAAAATTTCTTAACTAATAAATCGCCTAAGATTTTAAAAGATTGGAATGGCAATATATGGCTTATTATGATTACTGATAATGTCAGTGTGTCCTTTACTAATGAATGGGGTATGGGTATCGGAACATTTTCTGCATCATGGACAGAAATTGGTGATGTAGAAAACCAAGAAGATTTAGAAAATAGTGGATTGATATCATTGGGAGGTGTATAAAATGCCTACTCAATTACAATATAATACTACGCTACAAACATTAAGAGATATAGATTGTAGACTATTTGTTCTTGATTATAATTATACTATTTTAGATGAAGTAAGTGGTAAGGCTAATAATGTATCATTAGATATTGATGCTGATTCTGATATTAGACGTACAGCAAACATTAATATGACATTAAAAGATGATAGTAAACAAAATCAATCTAGTTCATTTTATTGGACTGCTGGTAATGGTTATTGGTTTGATAAATATTTACAAATTTATACATCTATAAAAGATATAAGGACTCAAGAATATATATGGGTTAATCAAGGAATATATTGTATTAATGAACCTAGTGTTAATTATGATGCTTCTACTAACAATTTATCGTTTCAAGCAGTAGATTTAATGTCTAAGTTAACAGGAATGCGTAGTGGATATTTAGAAGGAATGGTATATACCGTACCACAAGGGTCATCCATATCTAACGCTGTTAAATCTATTTTGCAAGAACAAGGATTTACAAAATGCATTACATATGACCCACCACAAAGTAAAGTTCCCCAAGATATTAATATAGATATTGGTGAGACTGCTTATGATTTATTATGTCAGTTAAGAGATATAAATTCTAATTGGGAATTCTTTTTTGATGTGGATGGTGTATTTCATTTTCAAAAGATTCCTAGTGGAAAAGTTGTGGTTAATAATATTACTAATGAATATGGTGAGCCTACGCCAGTTGTAGACCATGTAATTTGGGATAAAACAAATATTGGTTATAATATTAATACTGATTTTTCAGAAGTAAAAAATTATATTGAAGTGTTTGGTAAAGTTCATAATCCTGATGAGTTTTGTGAAGCAACAGTTAATGACCATACGATTACTTTAAAGACTACATATGAAAAAAGTTATTATTTAAATAAACAAACTATACTTGGTTTTGGTATATTTGTAGATGGAGATATAACTAGACCCTTAGTGTTAGAAAATAGTTTATACAATATTATTATTAATGATGTTAATGGAGTTAGACTTGGAATAATGGATATAAGTTTATCTCCTATTATAATTGGTAATAAATATTATTGCATTAAATTGAATGTATCTGATTCTATTAGCGATGATAATTTTCAATATTTAGGTGGTATGCAATCTCATGCTATTGCCATTGAAAATAACCCAGATTCACCTTTTTATATAGGGCAATCTAGAGATTATATTACTAATACAATGAACAAAGCTTCATTTATTGAAGATAATGAGCAAGCCATTACTAATATTCCAAATGATGTAAATGGTTCATTATTAAGTGTTAATATTTCACCTTGGTGTTCAAGTAACCAATTTGGTATAGCTCCAATAGGAACAGAATGGGCATTTAGCACAGATGTAGTATTAAAAGGAATACCAGTACAAACTTTAAAAGTATTTATTGGTGAAGCTTCTGATGAGTATGATTTAATTGACAACAACGATAATGACATTATAGATAATTATGAAAATATATTTTTACTTTATAGAGTGGATGAATCTTTTAATTTACAAGAATTAATTACTAATGTAAATGATGAACATATATCTTTAGATTTTTCAATGAAGTATATGATATATATTAAGAAAACTGGTGACTATGAAGCTGAGTTGCATGTATCATATTATCCAATTGAAGGATATGTAATGCCAATGTCTACAAGCAATGTTGTTAATTTTCCTAAATTTAATAGACAAATTAGACTTGTTTGTACTGGTGGTGAATATGACAATATTTATAGTGATGATTTAGCACAACAAAGAGCGAGATATGAAATATATCTTAAAGCTAGATTACATGATAGTATAACTATTAATACTGCACCAATATATTGGCTTGATGTTAATCAAATTATTGATTATACATTACCAAATAATACCACTGAAGAAAATGATTATTGGTTAGTTAAATCTATTTCAACTGAAGTATCAACTGATGGTACACAATCTATTAATGCTATTAGATATTATCCTGAATTTTCTGATATATCTTTGTATAAAGTTGGTAGATTAAAATTGGTAACTGACGCTAAAATAGATATAGTTTGGTCTACTCCAAATTATGCAGGAGCACAAATGCCTGATATCTATGATGCAGTATAAATAAGGAGTGAAATGATATGAGTTTATTTAAAAATAAAATATTAGATACATATAATGTTTTACGTTATGATGGAGAATATTTAATTCTTCATTGTTCACGTAATGATATCATACACGTTCCATTTGATGGTAAATTAAAAATTACAGATGATGGATGTATTTTATATAATGAAGATTTTGAATTACACTTATCGCATATGCAATGTACTATACATGATGATGTGAAAACAGGTGATATTATGGGTTTACCACTTGTTGGTAAAATTGATAATAAAAAAATTGCTTATATTGGTGTAAAAATATATCATAAAAACAAAATGCAAGAACCACTTGTTTATCTTGAGCATAGAGATAAAACTATACGTGATACAAAAAACAAAGTGGAAGAAATTCAAGCAGAAACAAAACCTCAAACTAAAAGAAAATCAAATAAAAAAAAGAAATAAAAATAAGGGATAGGTCTTAATGGCTTATCCCTTATTTTTTTATTGGAGGTTAATTATGAAATCAAGGTTCGGTGTGCAGGCTAATCACACGATTGGACTCTATGGATTGCACAGATTGTTTATAGGATTTTATATGTGCGTCCACAAACCTAAAAGGTGTCTCTCCTTAGTGTTCCAATATTGAGTCTCACATTATTTTCTTAAGCGACTTTTAAGCATACTTGTCTACGAACCTTATTATCTAAATTATCTATGTTTTATTTGATATTCTTTTAAATATTTCATTTGTGCTTTATCATCAAGTATTTGTTCTTCTTTAGTTTTAGGAAGCATACATGCTGATAAACAAACTAAAGCACAAAATAATACAAATATTATTAGTAATTCTTTCATTGTTTCCTCTTTTTAAAAACAAGACGGTTTTAAAATTACGTGCTCTCCCAACTGAGCTAACAGAGTATAACTAGTCACCTTTTATATATAATTAAAATTCAAAAACCCCTTTTTAAACAGAAATCCAATATAATAATTATTTGCTGTTGGTGACTAAGGACTTATTAACTAGTCGCATTTTTACATGAGGGATGGATTCGAACCATCGTTTGTTAAATTACAAATTTAATGACTTAACCGCTTGTCTACCTTATAAGTAAAATTGCTGTTTGCGACTATGGCACACCCTAAACGAATCGAACATTTCTCATCTGTTTTGGAGACAGAGGCACAACCACTATACCAAGGGTGCATATCTATTTATATATCTTTCCATTTATATCCATAAGCAGTGTTTCTTTTACCTTTTGTAACACAACCTATACGTCCAGCTATTTTTGTATCTTTATCTGAACTTTTATTATTTGTCATTAACCATCTAGCGGCATCCATATGGCTTGAAAATACTTTAATAATTTGATTAGTATTTTTATCCATCATTGCTACAGTTTTACTAGATTGTCTTTTGGTTATTTCTCCACCATGCATAATGTTAATATTATGCATATTTAATATAGTGCTAATACTACTTTGGTCTATATTTAATATTTTAGCTACTTTATTTATATTTTGCAATTGATTATATGTAGATATTATTAAATCATAATCTAAATATCTTTTACCATTACCACCCATAGTGGCATTATAACCATTTTTAAATGAACCATAATATTCAATCCAATATATTTCACGTTCTAAAGGATTATCAGTTTTTTCTATAAGTTCAATAGAAAAGTTTTCTATTCCATATTTATTAATAGCTTGATATAATGGTCGATTTTTACGATATTGTTTTTTACTATCTAAATAATGTTGATGTAATCTTTCTGATAATGTATGATTTGTTTGACCAATATAAATTTTATCATTTATATTATTAGTAATTTTATAAATGTATGCCATAATTAAACGACTCCTTTTTATAATATTATTTAATTTTTTCTGGCGGAAAAGGTGCGACTCGAACGCACACATCGACTACTCGATTACTGACGGTTTAGCAAACCGCTCCCTTACCATTAGGGTTACTTTTCCATGGAGTGGACTTTGGGAGTCGAACCCAATACAAACAGTTTTGCAGACTGTCCTCACGCCATATGAATAGTCCACATATATTACCTTTCTCATTCTCTCCGCAAAGAGCGAGCTTTCACGACTTTCGCCAATCGTACCATACGCATATGGTCGTAATTATCCATTCGAAAATGATAGTGGGTTACTGGCCGAGCGCCAGGGAGTCGAACCCTGTAGAGTGTCACCTCACCCGAGTTTTCAAGACTCGTTCCTAACCGTTCGGGTACGCTCGATATGTGGTTTTCCCTACACAGGCATACCACAAACCCAATAACTACGTTCAGTAGGAAACGGACTTCTTAGAATTTTCAGCTTAGATGGTATGAAGTCAACCATCTATGGTGATGCTACTGGGACTCGAACCCAGAAATATCAGCGTGAAAGGCTGATGACTGTAGCCTGTTCGTCTATAGCACCATATTCCTTGGTGTTCCCACCCAGAGTTGAACTGGGATGATACGATTAAAAGTCGTAGATTCTACCATTGAATTATAGGAACAAATGGTGGAGCAGATGGGAGTTGAACCCATTTCCAAGGACTACACTTCGGTTTTGAATCCCTGTCGAAACCGTTACTGCCCCATATTGGAGGTCTGAGAGAGAATCGAACTCCCAATCTATTCATTACAAGTGAATTGCCTTATCCGTTCGGCTATCAGACCAAATACTAGTCACATTAGAATATTCGATTAAAAGTCGAGTCCTATAAGATTGCTGTATGTGACTAAATTTTATTTGTAACTTATTTTATGTTACAGTTTAAATAATGGAGTGCCATATCGGATTTGAACCGATGACCGCAGTTTGGAAGACTGTGATGTTGCCGCTACACTAATGGCACATAACTAGACTCATGACTTAGAAATATCTCGCATATGGTCGCAAAACTCTCTTGTTGTGTTGCTGTATGAGTCTAATTTAATTATCTATTATATGATATTATGCACTGCTTCACCTATAATATCATATCTTTTATCATTGATTTGTTCAAGCAAAATTTCATAAGGGTTAATCTTTCCACTCATGAACATTTTCATGTTGGTAGTAGAGAATCCACTACACAATACAAGTCCAAGTTCATTTTTCTGCATTGGAATTGTATCAAAGTTTCTTGAACAAACATTCCAGAAGCAAATCTTTGGAAGTTTATAACCATGTTTTTCGTACTCTTTAGAAATACTTTCAAACAAGGTTTCATTCCAATGCATTCCCCCATATCCTGTACGACTATCAAACTGCATATCAGAAATAATAATAATATTCTTTGGCATATCTGCCTGTGAACAATGATTTTTGATAGCTGTTCGGAGAATAAGTCTCATTGTTGCTTCTATATTTGTATTAGAACAATCGTCTTCGTCCATACACTTTTTGATTTTGTCACGAAGTGTTTTACATTTTGACAAATCAATAAATTTTGGATTTGCTGAGAATGTGATAAACTTATTTTCCCATTCTTTTGAGTTGTGTTCTGAACAATAGATAGCAAGTGCTGTGGAAACATCAAGGCAACTAGTTTTGCCGTTGCCAACTTTGCTATACATTGAACCAGAACCATCTCTTACAACAAGACTGTTCTCTATACAAATATCTGGAAGTGCTTTCCACATTTCTTCAAGTGCTATGTCATAATTATTGACACTGCCCCAGCATCCACTTGTATATTTGGATACTATTTCATGTGGCTGTGCAACAGATGCATTGATTTTTGTTTCACCTTTTTCAAGTGAAGCAAGATATGCTCTACGTCTGTTTTCATCTTGTCTTAAGAATGCACTATTATACTTTAGATTTGCCTGTGATGGTACTTCTGCATAATTGATTTCAGACCAATTATTAGCTGACATCTTTCTTTCGACAATATCTATATAAGCTCTAAGCTTTGAAAGCGTTTTTCTGTAATCTTTTGGTGATGCACCAAGTTCATTACAAATATTCTGTGCAAGTCTTCTTGTCTGTTTTGAAGAAGCATTAATAGATGGCATCCATTTTGCACAAAGTGAAACACTTTTGTTCTTCTTCATATTAATTAAATCATTACGAAGCTGTGATTTAATAATATTAAGAACTTCTTTATTAACATTTGCATTGTAAATAAGCTTGATTAGATTATCCCATCTTGTATATTCAGGAATAAACTTGATAATAGCAAGTGCTACTTCTGGTTTATTATCAGCAAGCCATTCAATACAAGCATTAAATACTTTTCTTTCTCCAAGTCCACCTCTAACATCACCTACATAGAATACAAACTTTGTAGCAATAAGTGGGTCTTCAAAATATACACTTGTGAAATCAGCTTTAATATCTTCAATAGACATATTTCTATACTGTGAAAGTTTAAAGTTGAAATCAAGTAGATATTTACCACTTGTTTCATAAGCTACTGCACCATTTTCGGTGAATGTCTTTCTTGTGTTGCTTTCATTTTTAAGCATTGAAACAAAATCATTTCTTCCCATAAATTCCTCCTAGACGCATCGTCATTTTACACTATTTATTCTACAATAACTTTTTGCTGTAAACGCCTAATGTTTACTCAAGACAGATTATAAAGTATTTTTTTCGCATTTTACCATTAAACTATCCCCCGTTATGGTCGGGGGAACAGGATTCGAACCTGTATCACGGACTCCAAATGTCAATATCTTTAAGAATAATATTTGCTGTATCTGTCTTTAATGGTCGGCAGGGTTGGACTCGAACCAACGGTGTTTCTGTGTCACAGATTTACAGTCTGCTCTCTTCGCCACTTGAGTACCTACCGATATATGGTGCTCTATGTGAGACTCGAACTCACACTAACTAGTTCCTAAGACTAGTGCCTCTACCAATTGGGCTAACAGAGCATTATGGTGGAGCTAAAGGGATTTGAACCCTTGACACCATGGATGCAAACCATGTGCTCTCCCAAACTGAGCTATAACCCCACATGTTGGCTCTAAGGGTGGGACTCGAACCCACAACCTTTCGGTTAATTAACAATATATTCAGCATATTTTTTTGTTAGTATGATTGCTGTTTTTACTGACAGACAATTGGTTGGGATGAGATAAATTATACCTTCTTCTGTTAATATAAAAATATAATCAGAAGAGTTAGTAGAAAAATCTTTTGTGCGTCCTCTTGATGTATGTGTCCTTAGTTCAACTTTGTAATAACCGTTTGATTTATGATTTACAGTTTTAACTTGGATTTTTTTTAATTTATCACCATCATCAACAATTAAATCATAGTCTTGGCTATCATTTAATGGTATAGAAACTATATGACCTAATCTTGTAAAATATGCAATTGCAACACCTAGTCCAACAGCCCCTCTTCTTTTAGTATTTTCGTAATTGTTTAATATCATATCTTTTTTCATAATAGCATTGCTCTACCATTGAGCTACCTCAGAATATAAGTCTATAATAATTATAGATATTTATTTGATTTCTTTCTTATTCTTTATTTTTAAATTGGTGCGGGTGGTGTGAATCGAACACACGATTTCTCCGTCCCAAGCGGAGTGACTTGCCATTAGCCTACACCCACACTTATTGGGTGGATTACTGAGAATCGAACTCAGATACTAAGAGCCACAATCTTATGTCTTACCATTAGACGATAATCCACACATTGGTACACCCTCTTGGATTTGAACCAAGGACTTCCACCTTATCAGAGTGACACTCTAACCTACTGAGTTAAGGGTGCAAAATACAAACCGCAGTAAATAATTTTGTTGGATTTGAACCAACTGAATTCGTTTTCGAGACAAATTTGTTAACCATACTTTTTTAATATTGCTGTATGCGGTTTTAAAATGGTGTTCAGAATAGGACTTGAACCTATGACACATGGGGCTTCAACCCAACGCTCTACCATCTGAGCTATCTGAACATATGCATAGTAGGTTCTTTAGGCTTATTCAATAAGATTAATTACTTCTTATCTACTATTGTGTCTGCGTGAATAAATAGCTTTTTTATTCTTAAACCTACAAGCGCAGATGGTGGGTCACTTCGGATTCGAACCGAAACTGTATAGGGTTTGAGCCTATTTCCTCTGCCAATTGGGATAGTAACCCTTATGGTTGGCGAGAACAAGATTCGAACTTGTTACTATTCGGTAGCGACCCTAGTCTCTGCCATTGGACTACTCGCCAATAAATGGTACTCCCAGTCAGATTCGAACTGACACTGTTCCGAGCTTAAATCGGATGACTCTACCAATTGGTCTACGGGAGCTTATTGGTACACAGGGTTGGACTTGAACCAACGACTAATCGCTTATAAGACGATTGCTCTAACCTACTGAACTACCTGTGCATATTGGTTGCGGAGGTTGGATTCGAACCAACGACTAAGAGGTTATGAGCCTCTTCTGCTAACCACTGCATCACTCCGCATTATTGGCTACCCCACCAAGATTCGAACTTGGGATAACAGAGTCAAAGTCTGTTGAGTTACCACTACTCCATGGGGCATCAAATTGCTCAACTCACCGAACAAATGCATTATATCATATTTTGTTTAGTTTGTCAAGCACTTTTTGAAAAATATTTTTAATTAAGTACTCGGTTAATGTGAATTAACACATACACTATACCACATTTATGAATAAAAGTCAAGTACTTTTTTTAGTACAATTTATTCTTCATCATTTACATATGCAATATCTTTAAGATTTTTTACAACACTTCTTGTAACATTTTCTACTGAACCAATACTCATATGATTAGCAATAGCATATGCATAAATTGCCTGAAAAAGTTCTGCTTCAACTTCAGTAAATTCTTTTCTCTTAGCCATTACTTTTTCTCCTTTTTCTTATTATCTTTTTTTGCTTTTCTTTCTGCTTCTTCCTTTTTAAGTTGAGCATCAAGCTTTGCCATTGTTCTTCTGAACTTTATGAAATCTACTGCCATATATCTCTCCTAATGCTTACTCAGAATTCACGTAGTTTTTTCAAGAAAATAGGGTCAATTTCGTGACAAAATATACTTGTTGATAAATTGTTCATTGAGAAATAAATTTACAAAATTGACCCTTAAAAATGCATTTTTTAATTATTATCTGTTGACCCAAATCCACCATGTCGTGTTTTATTAGAAGACATATTTTTCGGAATAACATACGGAACAATAAGTCCTTGAACTATTCTTTGTCCAGCTTGCAAGACTATATCTTCATCTGTTGTGTTTTCCATAAACAACATAATATGTCCCTCATTATCAGCAAGATAATAATCGGCATCAATAATACCAATTGTATTGAGTAGTCTTAGTCCAAGCTTAATACCTGTACTGCTACGTGGTACAATTAACATTCCATATCTACCGTCATTTTCTTCATCACATATCCATCTAACACCAGTTGAGATTTTAATTTTATTATGTGCTAATACTTTTACTTCATATGGCATATAAAAATCTAATCCCATAGCATCTTCTGTGCTTTGATTTGGAAGTTGGATATTATAATATTGTCTAAGCAATATATTGTGAGGTATGTCTTTAAATGGTGTGTCTTTTGCCCACTGTTCAAAACTTATTTTTTCAAAATGCATTAATTTAGCTTCTCCTTATCTATATGTGAATAACAATATTTATCCATAATTCTACGATATTCTTTATTACCAAGAACTCTTTTGATTAAACAAGTAGCAAGACCAGTTTCTTTATCATACTTATCACCATGTCCTGCAATGGCTACACTCTTACTACCATCTTCAAACCACACAATAGTTGCTGGGTCATTAAATAGTACTTCTGTAATCTTAGGAAGATATAAAGGAATAAATTTCTTTTCATTCTTCTTATTGTATGTCTTAAAAGTACTAACTGATGGTGTGTCGTTTTTAAGTGTAGGTGTTATCTTTAATGTTTCTGGTTTAAAAGTTACCTTTGGTTTTTGTTTTTTAACGTTCTCTTTTGGTTTGACATTTTCATCAATTCTGTTATCATATATTTTAATAACACCATCTACTAATTCACTAAATGTATTCCAAATTGGGTCTTCAATAACTTTTTCTTTATTGTTTACATATACACGCATTCCTTTTGTCTCCTTTAATTTCTGTTTATAAAGTTTCTCTGTCTAACAACATGGTGATTATAACATATTTAAACTAATTTGTCAAGTACTTTTTTAAATTTCATTGATATAACAAGCGTATTGATTATCTGATGCTAATTTAATTCCTAATATTTTATCAAATTTCTCAGTTCGATTTGGAATATATCTACCAAATTTAATAATAATGTTATCAAATTGTTTTAATGAATTAATTTCTTCTTTGATTTCATCAGGGTAATATCCTGTATATATAATAAATTTATCATCGCAATGATTTTCTCTAAAATATTTAATCAAATTAAAGATATCTTCAAATTGAGTAAATGGTTCTAGTCCACCAATAACAATAGCTTCCGTAATTGGATTAAACATATAATTATTATATATAAAAGTTATATCTATATCTTGTTCTTTGGCTTGTGCCAAGGATGAGTTTTGACATACAGATGTGTCAAATCCACCCTCAACACAACACTTCCAATCGCAAGTTCCTATGGCTATAAACATTGATGGAGATTTATAATTAATAAAATCTTCTATTTCTATGCCACGAACTTTCATTAAGCATTTTCCCCTTTTTCATTTAATGGCATCCATTCCCTCATTTTATATTCTGCTTTACGTTCTTTTGACCATGTATTGGTTGGTGTATAAAATCCAACAGTACGTGTATATTCTGTTTGTACTGGCTCTCCGCATTCAGGACATACCTTACCATAGAAACTATGATGATTTTCACATTGTGAAACCTTACCATTAAATGCGAAATAAGTTACACCTTGTTGTGCTACCCAATTTAACATATGCCAAGCCTTTTCAAATGAATCAAAATAAGTATCTATATTAATATGTTCAATACTTCCACCATTACAATATGAATCAAAAGATGCACATATGTTGGTACGTTCTGCTATGCTTGCTTTGATACCAAGCGGAATCCATTGATTACCATATAAAGGTAAATCTTTTACTGTCTTACGTGGATATAAAAGTTTATCAGCAGTTTGAAGTTTGACTGCGGCTTGCTCTGCTGGAATTTGTTCAATATTAATTTTATAATTTTTATCTTCTACAAATTCATCAATACATCCACGAATAACTTCAAAGATTTTCTGTCCAAGAATATAGGCTTCATCTGTATAATGAGTATTACCTATCTCGTCTACATAAGTATAGCCAAATGTTTTAATTGTTTCATAAATTCCGTTAATACCTACTGTAGAATATAAATGTTCAAAGTCAATAAGTCCAGTATCAAAGTTTGGCAACAATCCCTTTTCAACATTGCGTTGAATAATATGTCTTTGAGCATCAAGAATCTTTAAATTAAGTTCAGTTAAATCTTTTAAGGCTTCAAGAAACTTATCTTCTTTTTTATTTTCATAAGCAAGTCTAGCAATATTAAGAGTTGAAACTTTTACAGAACCAACCTTAAGTGCAGTTCCACCAATACTATTAAAATATAATTCTGTCACATCTGATTTAAGTCTGCAACAATTACTTAAACTATTAACTGTACTATCAGTAAAGAAATTAAACAAATTCCATTTACGTGACGCTTCACATGACCATTTAGCAAAGTCCTCATCTACAAATTTATTATCTTGATATAATAATGAAGCAGTAAGAACTGGAAATGTAAATACATTTTCTTCTCTGATTGTATTTATTACATCAATAAAATCTTTTTGGAATTGAATAATCTCTTCTTCTTCATCAATCATAAATGAACCATCTGGGAATTGTGACCCACCAAAAATAGCTTCAAAATATGGATGGTCAAATACGCTTACATTAGTAAATGCTGATTGGTCAGACCTTACCCATGGTTGATTCAACCTATAAATCAAAGCTTGAATCTGTTGTCTTTTATAAGTTTCTGGGTCTTTAGTATAATAACCATTAGCTACATCTCTACTCCAAAAATAATATAAATATGGAATAAGGTTTGGTAATCCTACTGCCCCTGATTGTCTACGTGCCAAAAAACAAATAGCTTCCATAAGGATTTGTACAAAACTATCTAAATGTTTTGGTGGTTTTGCATTATAGTTATCAATAAAGAACAAACCTTTTTCAACTATATCTTTAATATCGTATGCAAAACAATACGAAATAAATGTAGCCGTATTAAAATCATGCATATAGATAGAGTAATTCCACATTTTTTCAAATGCTAAATTAGCTGTTTTAAATCCATACATCTTTTGTATTTCGCAATACAATTTATTAAATGCCAAAAGTTTTTGATGTGGTTTTGACATTTCACTTAAAAGTACTACAATATCTTTTTGTGCAATATTAGAACTAGCATCTACAGAAGCATCTGCAACGGTATCAGTATCAATAAAGTTGTCGATAAAATCAGTAAAGCTTAATTTATCATCATCAAGTCCTTGTAGTCTTCTAAATTCTTCTCCGTATTCTTGGTCTAATTTGTTTAATTGTGTAGTAAAATTTTTATTTAATCTAATATTAATATTCATTACCGATTTCGCTCCCTTAACTTAAAGATTACAACTTGCACATTCTGATGTATCAGCTTGTTTATTAATCCAATTAACGGCTGTTGCAAAATCCATAAGTTCACCATCGTCAATTTGCATATAAGGAACGCTCATAATACCAAGTTTCTTTATTTCATCAACATCTGTAACAGATTCATATGGGATTCCCTTTGCATCCATTTTCATTTTAAGCACTTTACATCTTGGACATGTTTCTGTTGTATAAATTTTTATCATATATTACCTCATTATAAATATTATTATATATAAAATAAACACACATATAATAGAAATATAAAATATCTTATTATATATTTTAGTGTCTATTCGTGTATTAAATATCCGTCCATACCATCTTCTGACATCTATAAAATTTACTGCTGGAAAGCATACCAACATAATAATAAATGCTATCCAATATAAAATATGAAGTATTGTCATTCAACTATCTCCCATTCGCTCATGTCTTCCCAATCTTCTCTGTTTCCGCCAACTCGCATATAATCATGACCACCATCTACAAAACATGCACCACAACTACATTGTACCCAATCATGTCTGTAGGTGCTTTCGATTATATCTCCGCATTTTAAACATTTAATTCTGTTATGTACCAACCTTTTCCTTTGACTCAATCAAAATCACCTCCTTGAATATTTATCTTCTATATCAAATAATATATCACTTAACGTTATGCTTAAATCTGTAAGCTGTTTTATAATTAACTTATGATTTTCTTCTCCGATATCTTCTGTTGAAATCAGTTTATAATTAAAAATATTATATATTTGATTGATATCATTGTCAATATCAGATAACCATTTTATTATTTTGTTTTCTCGTATAGGAGGCATTTAAATCATTTCCTTTCTTAGTACTTCATATGCATTAAGAATCGGTTCTGTTTCATCTGTCTCTATCCATTTATCATCGACTTTTTTATGTTTATGTTCATAAGAAAAATCTTCAAATATAAGAATTGAATATAATCCAAATGGATTAGAATCAAATACTTTAGCTCTTTTAACTTTTGTTTTTGCTGTGAAACCATCATTTAATCTATATAATGTTAAATAAGGTTTACTGCTGTTATTATATGTTTTAAATTCAATTACTATCCAGAAATGCTTTGGAATTTTATTATTAACATATTCAATATATCCTAGCATTTCTTGTTCAAACTGTATTTGTTCCATTATGGAAAGAGATTTTTGAGGAATTTGTTTACATAAAGCTTTAACCAAATGTTTATTATCAATATCTCTATATTGTTTTGCAGTTTCTTTTGCGCTATATTTCTTTATCAGAAATTCATTTAAGTGATATTGATTACATAATTCTTCAAGATTACTTTTCTTAATGATTTTACATTCTGAAAACTTATTATAAACTTCTACTATATCCATTAAGTATTTATTCTTACCAAAATCTGAAAAGAAATTTAAACCAATTAATATATTTAATTGTCGTGAATTAAGTGAAGTTTTTTCATAAATATCTTTTAGTAATTCTATAAATGTATTATAATGTTTTTTACTAAGTGTTAATAATTCATTAGCAATATCTGCATTACAATACTTTATACTTGCAATACCTTTATATATACAGTTGTTTTCTTTATCCATTGTATATTTGGATTCAGATTTACCGAATTTAATTCCACGTATTGCAATACCAACTTTATTTGCATATTTTACAATGGCATTAGTTTCATCAATATCAGTTTCAAATATATTTAATGCACTAGTTAAAAATTCTAATGGATAATAATACCTTAAATATCCACATACATAACCTATATAGGAATATGGCAACGCATGATTTAGTGAAAAAAGATAATTACTTGCATCTTCAATAACTTGTAAAAAGTCTCCAATGATTTTTTCTGCTTCTTCTTCAGATGTATTATATTTTTCTTTCATGGTTTTAATAAAACCATCATGTATTTTAGGTATATCATCTTCCGTACCATATTTTTTTGCAAAATGTCTACGGACTACATCAGCTTCACCCATACTATATCCGCAAAAATCATGGAGAAATTGGATAATCTGTTCTTGATATACAAGAAAACCATTAGTTGATGCAAGCATATTATTTAATGCTTCATGTCCATTGTCTTTAACATCACCTTGTTTCAAAGCATCTCTATAACTTTCACCTGCTGGACGCAATGCTCCATTAGCTACAGACATTAAGTCTATATATGAAAAGTTAGGATTATGTTCTTTGATTTTACTAATTGTTTTATCCGAAAACAAATCTTTAATATAATCTGAAGCAAAGCTTGATTCAAATTGGAATATCAACGTAGTATCATCTCTGATACTATTCCAAACATTAATATCATCTTTAACATTTTGAGGTGTCAATCTTTCAATACCTGCAAGTTTACATGTCTGATTAATTAATCCTATATTATCTAATGAAAGGATGTCTAATTTAACAAAATTTAAAGAATCAATTTCTTTCATATTCAATTGAGATATAGGATATATATTTGTTGTTGTAGTAAATGTTCCAAAATAATCATCAATTGGAAATGGTGATACCACAAGTCCTGCTGGATGAAAACCAACAGAAACAATAACATTAGTCACAAGGTCTGCATAATAAAATAATTGAGGATATTGTTCTCTTAATTTATCTTCTTTATTAAGCAGATTATCACATATATCATCAACTTCATCTAATGGTATTTCCATAGCTCGTCCAATTTCTCTAATAGCTCCTTTCAGTTGGACGGTATTAAAAGTGACAATATCGCAACAAAATAATCCATGTTTGTTATATAAATAATCCTTAACAAATTTTCTATCTTCAGAATACCAATCGGAATCGACATCTGCTAAACTCACCCTTTCTTTATTCATAAAACGTTCAAAGTTTAAATGATGATATATACTATCTACATCAGTAATATGTAATAGATAAGCAATCAAACTACCTGATACAGAACCTCTGCTATATCCATATTCAATACCTTGGTTACGCATTTGAGTTTTATAATCTTCTTCAAGTAAAAGAAAATCTATTGCCCCATTATGTTTATAAGTATCATATTCATATATAACTCTATCTTTATACTCTTGATAATTAGGTAATGACGGAGTTATATGTTTATCTTTTAAACCTTGTGATATTTTTTGTTTTAAAACTTTTTCAGAATCATCATATAACTTAGGATATTTAGGAGAATAATCAAGTTGAAATTCTTCAATTTGATTAGCCATAACATTAGTGTTATTAATAGCTTCTAAGTATGCTTCTTTTGGAATAGAGTTCTGTATATCATATGATTTAACTAAGTCATCATATGTTTTAAAAACCAAATCCCAATTATCCTCATCTTCAAAGAAAACATTTTTAGCTTTCTGTAATACTCGTCTACCATCTGCATATGTTTCATTTAAAGCATGGGTATCAGTTCCTGCTATTAACGGCACACCAGTTTTTTGATGAAGCGCATAAAGTTTTCTATTATATTTAATTTGTTCTTCACAATTATGATGCTGAATTTCTAAATAACATCTATGTTTATTTTTAATAAAAAACTTCATCATTTCTTTTTGAAGTTCTTTATCACCTCTGTTCATTACGCTTGCTAAACAAGCTGATGTAATTATAATATTATCAGAAGTATTAAATAAATCTCTGACAGATATTCTTGGTACATAATAAAAATGCCAATCGTTTCTATTAAAAGATTGTGAAGATAATAAGTTGAGTTCTTTTACACCATCATAATTTTTAGCTATTAATACACAGTGATAATTATCTCTGTGTTTATCTTCTTTAATATCATCTTCTGTTAGATAAAATTCACAAGCATGAATATATTTCATGCCAGCACTTTCAATTAAATCTTTTTTATGTTTCCAATTAAGCACAGACCCATGTTCGCTAAATGCCATTGCGGTCATACCTAATGATTTTGCATATTCTACATAGTGTTCAGGTTTATTTATACTGTCTATATTAGTAACAGCAGAACTAATATCAGAATGTAAATGATATACTGTATAATTATTCTGTACTTTCTTCAACATCCCACCACCTATCTACATCATAGATAATTCTAGGATTTTGATTAATTGGTAATGAATTTAAACAATCATATAAGATATCTATAAATTGTTCGTCTGTAATATCCATATTACAACTTGCACCACGTAATGCATATTTATACCAATATATTTTATATCCACTAGGTTTATGCCAAAAATGATAAGTATTAATATCTTCCCAACTATAAGGGATGTATTCAAACACTTCATTATTATAAGGTGGGAGCGAATGACCAAAACCTAATTGTCCTAATATGGCATCCCATAATATTTGTCTAACTTTTTGATTAATAGTATAATCCATTATGTTTTATCCTTTCCATAATAACAATTGGTTTCATAATATCTGATTGATAATCAAGACTTCTTAAAGTGTTATAACTAATAAAATCAATAGCTTCTTCTCCACTAATATTATCATTTTTCATTAATTCTTCTACCATTAAATCATAATCATATATTAAACGACCATAATAATCTACTGCTATGATACTATTATCAAATGACGGATTATTAAAATGTAATGCATTTTCACATATAATCCCATTTTTAAGAGCTTCATCATAATCAATCATGTTATATTTTTCTCCCTAAATTTATTTAATCTTTCTTTAGAATACTCTACTTGTTCAGCATCTATTTCTGTTCCAATACAATTTAAATTTAAAATTTCACATGCTATACCAGTTGTACCAGTTCCCATAAATGGGTCATATACTAATCCATTTTTAGGAGCATACATATTTAATAATTGCACACACAAATTAGAACTATATGTTGCTTTATTAAGAGATGTTGACCCATCATTATTTGGTGCTTCTATAAAATTATAAAGAACTTTATAAAATTGCTGTCCATTTTTTCCAATCTTACTTACTTCTTTATTAGCATGAAATGTTTTGTATTCATTTTTTCTACAGAATACAAACACTTCTTCACAAATTCTTGTGAGTTTATTAGGAGATACATTATTAGGTAAGGCTGATTTCTTTTTCCATACTATTTTATCTGCTACAGTAAAATTAGTATGACGAATAATATCACTAATGCTATTCCACATCAAACCTATACCCTCAGTATTAATTGTAGCATCTGTACCATAGGAAACATTCCATAATACAACACCGTTGGGTTTAAGAATGGTATCTATATGATTAAATATATTTACACACCAATCACAATATTCTTCGCCAGTTTTTAAATCATCATAAACTTTATATCTTCCTTCATGATTTTTCATACTGCGTTCAGAAGATGGTCTGCTAGTGTTGTAAGGTGGAGAAGTTAATACAACATCAACTTTCCTATTCTTTTCAGACAATATATTCATAAAATGAATACAATCATCTTGTACAAATTTAATAATGCTCAATTTAAACCTCCATTTTTTATTTTATTATATCACACTTACTTAAAAATGTCAAATCCCTTTTCTAAACTATCTAAATATTTTTTATAACATGGATTTTTATTTGCACTATATTCAGATAATGTGGCATAGTAGAATGATTCTTTTGATATATCTTCTATACTATCATAAAACATTTCTTCATCTTCAAATAATTCATAATTTATAATAGCTGATTCTATTTCTTCAATAGTATCATTAACAAAATCAGTCCAATGTTGAATTGCATCTTCATTAATATCTACTTCTACATAACAATCTGTTATATTGATTTTGTCTTTTACTTCTTGTGGTAAACAATCTATATTACATGTATCTAAAACTATTTTTAAATAATCATCAACATCATATCCAAATTTCTTTAACCACATTTTGCAAGGAGATTGTAGTTTCTCTCCTAACAATCTTCTTTCAACATTCATCTCTTTAATTTTTTTATTTGATTGTTCATATGTTATAGTACAATATTTAAGAAAATTAAAATGAGCATGAATTTTATTTAGCGGAATACCTTTTTGCATAAATGATATTGCATAACAAATCAATTGTCCACTATTCTTTTTTAATTTATCTCCTGTATATATAGTACTACTCTTCCAATCTATAATATGGTAATCTCCATTTTCATCTTGATACCACGCATCTATATAACCTTGTAATAAATTATCATTAAATTTAATTAAAGCAAAATCTTCTGTATGAAGTTCATACTTTAATGGTTGATGATGTTTAAAAAACTCATGCAAATTATTATAATAATTAGTAGAAATAGTTTTATCTTTTTCAATATTATTTCGGTCAAATTTTAAACCTAAAAT
Source organism: uncultured Treponema sp. (assembly GCA_937890485.1). Classification (GTDB taxonomy): domain Bacteria; phylum Spirochaetota; class Spirochaetia; order Treponematales; family Treponemataceae; genus RGIG9060. Next base: position 15,546 of record CALBXN010000143.1, on the reverse strand, counting down.
ATTACGAGACATATTATAACTATTTTCAAATAAAGAAATCATATCTTCATAATCAATTTCTTTATTATAAAATTTCTCAATAATATCATGAGAGTATGTTCCCTCTTGTCCATAAATACAATCGTTTCTATCTGTCGGTTCTCGTAGGATATAATTTAAAAACCATTCATATTTAGATGTATGCCATAGATTTAATTTAGACCAACTCCATAAATTATCAATACCATATTCGTTTTTAATTTTTTCTAATTCTGATTTATCAAGTCTCATAATTACATTCCTATAAATTATCTACAGAAAATTTGTTTTTGTTTTTTCTATATTGTTTCAAAATTCTTTCAACACTTTCTTTTTCTTTTTTAGGTTTTGGTTTTATACACATTCTATCTTCAGAAACTAAATCACCAAAATATTTTTTTGACAAATCTTTAACCCTCAAACCATAGGTCATCTTCGTCATACTCATCTTCGTCTACCTCTTCGATATATTCTGAACCGCAAATCGGACACATCAAATAACATTCTTTACCTGGTGGCAAACAAATTCCACTAGGGGAGGGGTCTTCAAAATACATAGCTGGATTCTCAAAAATATTATCACATTCGTTACAATACCACATTACAAAACTCCTTATCAAAATTTAAAATTAAAAATCGGTTTTTGAAATAGAATTTCAATCATAATTTTCAAAACGTAATTCTTCTGCTTTACGTTGCATTATACAATTTTGACATCCTATATATTCATTTTCCACATTCTTATATATATCATCATCTGGATATAAAACACTCCCACATATAGGACATACAATAATATCCATTTTTTATTTCTCCTTATTAATTTCTTTTAAATATTTTTCATGTAATTCTTCAGTATATTTAATTTTATTGCGTAATAATTCTTCATATAAATCATCGCAAACATCGGCAGGACTGTCTTTTTTACCGAGAATTCCTTTAAAATCTTTTACAAAATATACATTACGAATCCCATAAAATTTTTCACATAGTGTATATACTTCTTCGATACTTACATCGTTATCTAAGCAAAGAATAATATCTACATTTAATCCTATTAATATTCTTTTTTGTTCTTCAGAAATAAATTTACCAGATAAAGCAACGGCTGTTTCATCAAATTGCGAATATCTTTTTAATACAGATTTCTCACTTTCAAAAACACAACAATATCCTTTTCTTTGAATGCTTTTATAATTTTCCCATAGCCCATAAATATTGATTGATTTATTATATCCCTTGGTAAAACTATATTTATTAATTCCAAATTGTTCATAACCATCTATTGTTGTTCTTGCATTTAATCCGATAATTTCTCCTGTGCTCCACAATTTTTGAGGAATAATTATTCTTTTGCGGCGATAACTATATTCGATATTAAATTTTTTACAAGCATAGGGAGTTATTCCCTCTCTTAAAAATCCTATATATTCTATCGGCACATATTCATCAAGAACGGATTTGTCTAAAATTTCAATATCATTTATATTGACAGCTTGATTATGTGATAAATGATTTGTAAATACTGATAATGCTTTTGCTTTTAAGTTTGGTTTCTTTTTCTTTTTATTTTTAATATCCTCATTTGAATACGAAATATCTAATATATTATGAAGCCATTTAAGTGCAGTTACAAAATCACATTGTTCACTATATTCAATTAATGAAATCAAATCTTGACCCTTATCCCAAGGAACATTTCTACTCCATGAACAATAATTTAAATATTCATTGTTGCGGATATTAATTCCCATTGGATTATCTCCGTCCTTGAAACATGCCGAATAATAATTTTTTGTATTGTGATATGTTATTTTTTTACAACCAAGTTTTTCCAAGACAAAAGGAATTTTATTATTTTTATAAATATATTCCTTAATCTCAGTAACAAACATAACCTATCCTTTCATATCAAAAATCTTCCATAATTATAGTGTACCCAATCTCGTGATATTTATTAATTCCCATATCAAATTCTGCTATTATCTGTTGATGATTGGCACGACCAAATCTATTTTTAGTAATGAATAATATTAAATAAGATTTATTTTTATCCAATGTAAATGGAATTTTAGTTTTCTTATTTAACTTATAACATTTTAATTCATGTGATTCTCCAGAATATTCATCTGCATGTGGATGTCGTACCATAAGATTAATAGACATAACATCCACAATAGACTTACTCATTCCTATATTATCCGAAGTTAGTTTTCTTAATTTAGAAGAAGCTTTATTAAGCTGATATGTACATAACAAATGTACATTTAAACTTGTTGGTTTGATAACATCATATAACGCTACCGCATCAGACATCATGCTTTGATATATTTCTCCCTTTGCATTAGCACTTGGTTTCATTGTATCTAAAACAAAATACTGTACCCCCATTCGTGCATATTTCTTAATAACTTTAATAGCTAAATTTACAGAATAAGTTTGAAGTGGGACAATGGTTAAGACATGTTCTTCTTTTTTATTTTCAATCCAATCGGCACATTGTTGAAATATCTTCATAAGTTCTTCACCAAAATGTCCATTACGTAATTGATACTTAGATACATTAGCATTAAAGATATTATTAGCAACCCATATAATCATTTCCTTTTTATATCTTTTTTCATCTTCCTCATTAATAATAAATACAGTAGGAAAATTATTTTCGATAGCAGATGGGATTATATAATTAAATGCCAATAAACTTTTTCCGCTACCACTTAATCCACCAAGACCTGTCATTGTACCAAGTCGCATACCTGCGGTTTCTGCATTAAGTAAATCTGCACCATAAAACGGAAGTCCAATATCACCACCATCATTTAATTCATCTATAAATTCATGAATATTTTCAAATGCATTATATGATTTAATACTACTTTCTGTATTCAGAAATGTATGATTAAGCATTAGTTCCAATTCAGAATAAATTTCATCAGAAGTTTTATCTATATATTCTGATAACTTTTCTGAAATAGGAAATCCAAATTTTAATAACTGTAAAAGTACATTAAATTTTTTAATATCATTTACATAACTTTCAAAGTTATCCAAATCTATATATGCAGTAGCGTCTTGTATAGTGGAATATCCCCCATACTCTTGAATTTTATTTTTTAATTTAGGATGTTTTTCCAAATAGATTCCTACAGTAATCTCATCCAATCCTAATTTCTTTTCTTTAATAATTAATCCATTAGCTACAGCAAACCAACACTTCCAAATATTGTGACTAAAATCTTCTAACTTTAAATCAATATTATATAATAATTCTGGATTCTTAAAAATACTTGCAACAATATTAGCTTCGGAAGTTAATTTATATTCACCAATTTTTTTTGCACATTGCGCTTGTTCTTTTTCAAATGCTGTTAATTCTATAGCCATTCTATCACCAGAATTTTTCTAAATCTTTATTTACTTTCTTAGGAGTAGATTCATATTTATTTTTATAATTAGGCAGTTCCACAACTTTAATATTGTCAGAACGATTTTGTTCTTCTCTGATTTTTTTAACTTTATTATATACAGTATTAATATTGTTAGATATAATAACCATAATATAATTAAATTTATGTTCTTCAGAATTGAATTTTTTACTTATTAATAAATTATCTAATCCATGATGTTTAATATATTTAAACGTCAAAAGAATAATATCATAGGAATAATGAGCCATGCTTGGAGTTGTTTTATTAGCAATGAATTTTCCATCTTTCATTCCCCTTAATCTTAAGCACATATGCTTACTCAGTTTTTGATTTTCATCATATCCCATGATTTCTTTTTTGACATATTCACACAACTCTTTAAACTTTTTTTCTTCTTCACTCATGACTCATTATTCCCCCTATAAATTATTTACACAAATTCAAAACTGCTTTTGCATCTTCGATATCTGTAATAGATTGTGGTTTATCATAGCCACGATTCTTTATTTCTTGGAGTATTGGCTTAACTTTTTCTAAGTTCTTTTTGTTTTCCTTACAGAAATCCATAATAGATTCAATAACATCTTCTAATTCATGTTCTGATTTAGCTTTCTTCTCTGCTTCAATTGCTCGTTTTTCTTTTGCTTTAGCTTCTTTAGCCTGTTCTTTTTTAGTATCAGCTAATGGCTTTCCAGACTTAGAAGATTCAGCTTCAATAGCATCTGTCAATGCTTTGATAAATTCATCAACGTCCATTGGAATTTCATCTACAATATCTGCAAATCTTGAACCACTATCTACTGCATAATTATCATCACGGAATTTAATACGTCTTGTTTCAGAAGTAACTTTATTAGTTTCTTTTTTCTTTCCGTTAGGCAAAGTCTTTCCACTATCTTTCTTTACAAATGTTCTGTCAACATATGCGAGTCCAAGGAAGTGAAGTCTTTTCTTTAATGCGTTAAAGTAGTTCTGCTGTTGGTCAGAAGTAATAGTTGAATACTGAGTACCAGTAATCACATCTGTAACCTCTTTATTTTTTGTATGTCCAATTACAAAAACTCTTACTCCAACATCGGCAAGTCTATCAAAAATGTCAAACATTAATGCCATGGCTTTTTTCTCACCCTTGCCATAGCCACCCCAAGCGGCATTAATACTTTGAGTTACTTTATCAACATCACCCTTTTCTCTACACGCTTTATTATAAAGTCTTATAGATTCTTCTTCACTAATATCAATAAGATAATCATATGTATCAATTACTAAAACCTTAAGGTCAGGATAGTCTGTGGATTTATTTTCGATAATATCTTCACACAAAGTTGCAAAACCAATTGTATGATTCAGTTCATCATAGTCACTATTCCAATCAAGACAGTTAATATAATTGATGCCCTCAATAGCATCAGCACCACGTTCTCCCTTGATTTCTGCAAAAAGATAACCCTCTTCTCCAACCAACTTTTCACACATCTGATATACAAGTGTGGTCTTACCAACTTTACTTTCACCAAGCAGACAGATGTTATAAGCTAATGGATTCAAATTTACTCTATTCTTTCTTGCGTATTTCATTTTACACCTACCTTATTCTACAGTTCATTCAGCCAAGAATCATCATCATCATCGTCATTCAGAATTGCAGATGTGTCCCACATATCGGAATCAGAATTTGAATCCGAATTTGATGAGAAGTTTATAGTTAAATCTTCTTCGGTATATCTATCATCAAAAATCTGCGGAACAGTTTGTTTGTTTTCTGCATCTCCCTCAATTCTAACAATTGGTCTTGTCAGAACATATCTTCTTTCAATACCACCTTGTGCCGCATACTTTGTCAGAATTTCTTCTTCTGTATAAAGACCCATAGCTATAAGTGCTTTTACATCATCAGTTACATCATCCATTGTAGCTTGAACAGTAGCACCAGTATTTATAAAATCTCCCTCAAAATTAATCTGTCTTATATTCTTTTTAACTTTGAATAAAAGCTTATAAACTTTTTTGAAAATTTCTTCTGATTCATATTCATATTCAAATGTAAACGGAAGCGGATACTGTCCCTTAATAGTATTTCCATTCAATTCTTTTACATAATCAAGAACTCTTGCATGGACTGATACGCATTTTCTATTAGTGTCCACATCCTCTTTGAGATTGATAGAATCATTATCAATTAAAACCGACTGAGCAAATGAAGCTTTAAAATTCTCTGGTTCAGCCTTGCTTAAAAAGATACTCCTGATATCTCTCTGCATTGTTACATTTCCTTGGTAGAAATTATACTTCAAATTTCCCTGGACATTTATAACTGTATCATTAGTAAGATGTTCTTTGATATAATTGATAGCATCATATGCCGCCAAAAATTTCTGTGTGTATAATTTACCATTCTCTGTATTTTCCAAACCAACTTTGATGAAACACATATCACCTAACGTATCTAAAATTTCTTCATCTAAACGGTCATCCCAATTGATTGTGAATATGTTTTCCCAATCTTCAGTTCCATCTTCTTTTTTACCATGAACATAAATAATGTTATCTTTAACCTGAGAATATCCACCCATTAGATTGGCATAAGTAACACCATATTTTTCACCGCAATCTACTCCAAGATTTAGATTGTTATAACACCATCCACTCTGTGAAACTTCATCAATCTTAAAACTATTATCATTAATTTTTGCTCTACCTACTAATTTAAAACTTGATATCCAATTTGTTTTTTTAATTTTATCACTCATATTATTTTTTTACCTTTCATTATTAAAATTATTTTTTATTTATTTTTTTATTTTGTTTTATTTTTTTTATACCATTCTTAAAACCCCTTTCAAAAATACAACATAAAAACACTGAGACATATTATGTCCCAATGTTTTTCATTTTGCAATGATATTCTTCAAAACATTTTAGATTAATATATTTAGTCATAGGAACTCCAAAAAATTCTTCTCTTATAATAGCATATTTTGTTTTGTCTTTTTCCATTATCATTAAACAATTTACAACTTTATTTTCATACGCTTTTTCATCTGTTGCCAAGTAATAATTTTCTTTGAAATCTTTTTTTAGATTTCCAAAATGAATTTCAAATTCCAAATCAAATTTTCCATTTCGATTTTCTAGCATACTTTCAAACCTCTAACTACAGCTTTAACTTCTTCTTCCATACCTCTAACGTATAATCTTGTAGTTGAAATATTAGCATGACAAACTGCCATCTGAGCCATTAATATTCCATGTTCTTTTGCAATAGCCGTTACATATGTAGAACGGAAACTATGATTAGTAACATGTTTATCAATGTTTGATTTTGTTGCTAACTTTTTCCATGTATTATTAAGAACGTTCTCCGACAATGGAGTTCCCTGATTGCTAACAAAAAGATTATCACATCCCTCTTTACGAACTTTTAAATACTCATTAATAAGGTTAATGGTATCATCATTAAAATAAATTGTTCTATATTTTCCACGCTTGGTTTTAATTGTCATCTCGCTAGGACTGGCCAGAAAATCTTCAAGCTTCATATCAATCAGTTCCTGCACTCTTATACCAGTATTTAAAAACACAGCAATGATAGCACGTTCTCTTTTGTTGCCATAAGACATAAGCGTGATTGCATCGTCAACACTCAATGCATCTTTTGGTTTATGTTCTACTCTTGGTGCAGATAATTTTTCGGCAGGATTAGAATTGATAATATCATTATCATAAAGAAATTTGAAATATGATTTTACACAAACGATTCTTTGTGCCTGCGTAGCTACCGCCAGATTTTTCAATGTATTCTTATACTCAACAAGGTCAATTTTACAAATGTCATTTATATCTTTATTTATAAAATCTAACATTGTTTTAAGAGTACTATTGTAGCTACGTTTTGTAGCGTCACTTTCATATTCATTAAGGAATAAATCAATATATGTTTTCATAATCCACCTCCGAAATACTCAATGAGTATATCATAAATTAAATAAAAAGTCAATACTAATATTTGTTTTTTTAAAAAATCATTTTATTCATATGATATATTTATTCCAAATTGTTCTTTCATTTTGTTTTTGAATTCTGCCATTTCAACATATTCACCATCTATAATAATATATTTTTTATTGTTTTTCATATAAACAGTTCTACGCTTTCTAAGCTGTGGAATAAATACCTGTGTATGTGTTGATTTCATAATTAAAATTTCTCCTTACATTTTAATCCAATACTTATATACTTTTACAATATCAGGTTTACCTTTGTTCTTTCCTTTTCTAACCTTGGTACAATCCCAAGTATCATAAACAATTTTATCTTTAACGGCAACAAGATGTCTATCAATTTTACAAATAATAATTCCATCTGGAAGTTCATCTTCTTTTAAATGGATGTTTTTCTTTTCACAAGATATACATTTCCATCCCCAAGCCTTGAGTAATTTTGCATAAACAGATTCATACATTCCATTACGTGGACTTTCATTATTGTTTAAAAGTTTCAAAGCATTATATACAACTTTATAATCTTCATCATTTGCAATTGCTATTGCTCTACATACACAATCTCTTACGTTCTGCGCTTTATAATATAAACTACGACCACCATCGTTATAAATCCACTTCATAATTCCTCCTGAAAATTCGAAATCAATTTTTATTTTACCGCATATTCAAGAATTGCACACACTAAATAAATAACTCCGAAACCTACTATTGTCATAATTACCTCCTGTTTATTAATTAATGTCCACAATGATATACCTTACAATCTGGCATCGTTTTATAAACCTCTTCTAAAAATGCCAATGCAATTTTCGCTCTCCTATAATCTGTTTCGTGGATAATTCTTTTAAGTCTTACAATTACTTCTTTAAGACTTGCAACCTTAAGTGGTTCTCCATAAAAATCTTTTTCGATTACAGTGTTACCATTATCAGAATAAATATATCCTTTAGCATCTTCAATAAAAACATCTTTGATAGCATAGCATACACGCATATCAATCATGCCAATTACTTCTGCATAAACTTTTCCATTATCTGATGGAAGACAAAATGTAGATTCTTCCACAACATAAAGTCTTGAATCATAACCCATAGCTAAACCTCCAAATTAAATTTCATTCAAAAGCTTCACATAAAAATCTGCAACGTTATCATGCCCCATCCATTTTTCAAATTCTTCGTTGCGCTTTGCTGTCATTCTTGAATATCCATACTGGTTTTTAAAAGTTGATTTCAAATTTTCAATTCGAATTTCAATCAGATTCTGAACACACCCACGCATTACTGTCTGATATCTATAATGTTCCCACGTTCTATTAAGATAATAACAAGTATTACTTCCATATTCACAATTGTTAATAAACATTGTAGTCACATGTTTAAAACCATGTCGTGTATCAAGCGATTCATTTACAAACTCGATTTCTTTTCCGTCTATGTTAAACTTTTTAATTTCCATAATTACTCTCCTTGTTTCATTTCAATTGGAACTTATATAATATCTTTGGAATATTCAATTTCAAATGGCTCATATGATTCGAGTTCATATATAAACCAATCCTTTGGTGGTCTACCCTTTGAAATGTTATATTCATTTGTCCGTCTTTCAGCATTATAATCACGTTCATTATTCTTGCGATATATTGTACAAACTCTTTTAGCAATACCAAGAGTTGTATATACATCAGATTCAAAATGATGATAATGTTCTTCGGTAATATAACCACCTTTTTTCATAAGGTATGTTTTGCCTTTGTGTCTACCTGTTAAATACGTAACTTTAATTACATAACCTTTCATAATCTCACCACCAATCTTAAATTTCAAATTAAAATTTCAAATCAAATTTCTTACTATATATATTATAACATATTTATAAGGTCATGTCAAATCACACATCTTCATACAATATTGTATACCATTCTCCTGCGGAATTTTCTAAATCATTATTAACAAGTTCTATACTTTCTATCCATGCGTTCTGCACTTTAAGAAATAGATTTAAAGGAAGTTCATCATCGCTTGTAAAATGAGAAACAAAACCATTTGCATGTTTAAAAGTATAATTAATTTTACGTTCATCATCTGGGTCTCTTTTACACCATGTTATAAAACGTGTCCGTCTTTTTCTTTTCATAATATCAACCTCTTTCTTCAATACTTTTTAACAATGATTCAACTTCTATATCCCAAAATTCACCTACATCTTCACCTTTAATACAGTCATAAACATTAAAACTTTCTGAAAAAATATTTATATCAGCTACATATCTTTCATTGATTTGTTTATACTGCATTATAGATTCAAGTCCATAAAATTCTTCTTCATCTTCAAATTTACACATAGCCCAATCAGTATAGTTAACACGCACATCTCCGTATCTATGTATCATAAAAGCAATCAATACGCTATCACGAGTAGACTTTGCAATTCGATAATCAATATTGTGGTCAATATTTGCACCCCAATTATATGTATTATATCCATTACATATACGAGTCTCGTCCCAAAATTCTATCATCTTTTTAATTTGTTCCTGCGATAAATCAATTTCATAATTCTTAAGTTCTTTAAGAAATGGAATTACTTCACCACAAATAATATCATTTCTAAGATTTCCATCTTCATCACGAATATAAAATCCATAAGTCCGATTCACTTCTGTAATGTCTGCAATAATATTATCAATGTTGCTCATAATTATACCTCTACCATAGTCTTTCCAACAGTGGGTCATAACATGTATAAATCATACCATCCCATCTTAAACCATAATTGGTTTCGATAGGTTCTTTACATGTTACATGAAACGCATGACGATTTGTTTTTGCTTTAACAATTTCTTTAACAAAAACTTTTGCTTCTTTTTGATTACGAGATTCAATTTCCATGTTATGTAAATAAGCATGATTATCTTTTTTGATTACATAAAATACTTTATAAGTTTTCATAACTACCCCTCAAAATACATAATCACATCTAATGCTGTTCTAAAATTCTGAGATTCAATTTCTTCTACGAACATTTCAAAATGTTCAGGTTCATATTTTTTAAGTTCTCCAATATCTCTTAATAGTCTACCATAAAATCCTTGTGAATAAGATAGATTATGAATTATATCAATAACATCATTAAAATCTAACACAACTATATTATTATTCAGCTTCATAATTACACCTCATAATTTAGAATCAACTTTCAAATTTTGATTTCAAAATTCTAAACAGATTTTCAAGTTCCTCTTCTGTAAACGTTGTTCCCTTAGACATACGTTCATAATCTTCATCCCATTCTCTAATATCATACTTAGCTTTACCATCATTCCATGATACAACATTAAGTTCTTTTGTCCATCCATTCTTTTTAGTAGCAATAACACCAACATGTTCTTTAATTTCAAAATTTACATTAGCCATAATTAATCTCCTTTACCACATCTTTCTAACAAACTGATTCATAATATCCATCAATACAGCAATACCACTATCGCCTGTAACATTTACATCATAATATTTCAATGCTTCTCCACAATGGTTTTCAAAAATTGGACGTACTGTTTCATCAAATCTTCCACCCTCTTCTGCGGTCATATATCTCAGTTCGATAAGTGGATTATTATTTGGCGAACCAGCCGCACTTGTTAGCCTAAGTGTTTCACAAAACGCATTACAAATTGCCTGTTTATCTTCTCTCATAATTATTCTCCTTTCTAAGTTCATAAGCTAAAACTTGCCAACTTGCTTCTTTATTATAACCTAAAACCGAAATTATAAAATCAAAATCAGATTTCGTTTCATTAATTCGAATCAGATATTCTTCTGCGGCATCTCCGTCACTAACTTCAATACACATATCATATAATTTCATTAGCGTTTTTAGTTCTTCTATTACTCCCCAATAAGCATATTTGTACATCATATTTAAATCCATAATCATCTTCTCCTATCCATTCATCTAATTCAGATTCCGTGGCAAATTCTATGAGCCGATTATTAATACGAGCACCATAGCCATATGGTGTATAACCACATCGTTTAATACCAATCTTCTTCGTCTTCATCTTCTTCAACTTCCCATCCCTGATTTGGGTCAGATTTTGATGGTCTGCAATCTTCGTAAATTGCATTAGGATTATGAGTAATCTTTATTGGAAATGGTAGTGCTTCATTATCTTCATCATAACATGCAAGTTCAATTCCAATATCTCTCCACTCACTACTCCACCATTTAGATTCCATTGTATTCACAACTTCTTCTACACTTAAATCAAGATTGCTATAAGCTGGATACCATGATTTATTTCTAATCTGTAAGTCAATTCTTTCTGAATAATCTGAATCCCATTTATAACGTTCCGAAATATACTGCGCTCTCTTTGCCGCATAAGGGAAAATATAATTTGGTTTTTCAGAAAGGATTTCTCTATTCCATTTAGCTACAAGGTCAAAGATATCTACGCCGTCAAAATGTCCATACCCATCATAACAATGTTCAACAAGATGTCCCCCGCCAAATTCTTTTGGGATTAAAACATACACATCTCTGCGTTTATCATCTACAATCTGTTCACCAGTTATACAATCAAGCCACGAAAACTGTCCCATAATTTCACCTCATTAATTTATTTAAACATAAACTTAGAATTAACTGCTGTCCATACATCAATTCCTGTAACTGCAATACTATGTTCCCATGAAGAAGCTGTTACAAATTTCTTACACTCTTCTATCATTTCTTTTAATGACTTTGCAGTTGTACTCCAATAAAACGCATCGTTACTTCTAAAACCATAATTTGTTTTACGTTCACCCTCAAGAGTTAACTGCCACTTTTTATAACTCGAATTATAATAAATAACTACTCTTCTAATATTCCATCCATTCCATTCAATAAGAACTCCACTATCAGATATAAATTTCAAAACAAATTTTTTAAGTTCTTTAAGTGAATCACTAATTAGTGTATGTCCATTATCTCCAAAATCAAAACTGAAAGTCTTACCATCTTTTTTAATCACAGTTAGTATATGATTGCGTCCTCTTGTCACAGTAATATAATTGTACTCTGAAGATACAAACGGAAACATAGCAACTTTTAAAGGACTATCCGCAAGTACTTCTATGATAACTTTGTCTTCATCTGCGCTAACAAGTTTAAAAATTTCATTTAGATTATAACTCATAATTTCCTCCTATAGTTCAATTAATTGAACTCAATTCTGTTCTTCAATTACATATACAATATAAGCTATACCATCATAATCAATTTCCCATGCACCAAGAATTTCATCCATACAATCTGTGTATCCAACTTCAAAACCATTCTTGAATAATACTGCTTCTGTCCATGCAACTTCTTCATCTGCACCACAAAGTTTGATATCCATTTCAAAACCATTTCCAAAAGATGCACCCCAAACCAAAGTTTCATCTTCGGTTAATACTATTTTATTCAAACATCTATTGCAAAATGCCACTTCTTTTTTTGTTAGAATAATTTCATCAAACATAATCTCATTCATAATTTCACCTCTATTTGTTCTGGTATACCAGAATTTCAAATTAGAATTTCAAATTAAATTTCAATAATTGATTTGGAAATTCGGTCTACAAAATTAATTATAGTTTCAAAGTTTTCACATAAAGTTAATCTATCATATTCTCTATCGGTCAATGCTATAATCATTGTTCTATGTCCCATCGGAACATCATGAGAATATTCAATAATCTCTATGGATTTTCCACCCTGACTTCCACCACTATAATACTGATGACAATCATACTCTCTATAAAATGCATCCTTAAGTTCATCTACAAATTTATATCCTGTTTGACCTCTCCAATCGCAACCATATGCACATACGAGATAATGGTTTGCATCTTTAATAAGTTCAGAAATATAATCATCATATTCCCAATCACAAAAATCAGAACCCATACACCATTCATAATTAAGTGGGTCATCCAAAAGTTCATCAAGGTCTGTATATGGAACAGATACACTTGCATATTCTTCATCATCATAAATTTCAAAATCATCTCTGTATTTAGATTTGATATTTAAATATGGTGTCCACACATAAGAACCAACATCATTAATGTTTGTGTTCTTAAGATAATCTGAACTTCTATTTTTAAGTGCATAAGCTTTCATAACTAACTCCTTTTGTTTTGTTTCTCTTTAACTGACATATATATTATAACATAGATTATAGTGTATGTCAAACGACATAAGATTTCCTCGGCAAATTTTAAAATCAAATTTAAACATCAAGTCTTTCTGCTTCATTAACCATATCTTCATATTCTTTATGAGCTTTTTTAGAACGTTCAGTAATTATATTATTAATATGGTTAGCCACTAAATTTTCAATTTTGATTTTGTATTCATCCCAATTAATGGCTACGACATCTACTAACCATTTTACACTTTTAGGACTACGGTTCAAACCCTCAAATACATATTTATCATATGGATAATCAGGATTGCTAATCCAAATAGGATACCAATCATCACAATAATCTTCTCTTACTTTTAAACAATAATAATAATTACCACAATGCCAATCTTTAGCAATTCTAATTGCATATCCATCATCAAACATAACATTAAGACCAAACGTATCTGACTTACCATTATTAGCTTTTAAAATTAAACGTATATATTTTAATACATCGTTATACATTATTTCAAATGCATCAGCTTTTTTACAATCAACATTTTTTCTAATAGCTTTTGTTTCTGTTTCAAGGTCATTGATTACTTCATTAATTGCATTAATATTCTCAGCAAGTTTATCAAAATCTATCATTAGAATTCTCCTTTCAATTTCAAATTTCGAATTGAATTTTGTTCTGGTCTACCAGAACTTATTTATTTGATTGTAATTTATAATTGTATCATTACACCAATTATAAAAGTATCTTAATTCTTTTTCATTATTATAATCAGATACCATACTTACACTTGACCATATAATTTCTTTACAATATTCATCAATCATATTATTAGTAATAGGACGTTCAATCCACTGACATCCATCATCAGTATCAATATAATTAAAGTATTCATCAACATCAAAAATATCAAACCAAATTACAAATTTAAATCTACGATATGCAGTTTTATTTTCATTATAAAATCTGCCATTGACAAGGTAATAAAAATTATGACACATATCATTATTGATTTCCAAAAGTTTAGTACGCTTTGTAATCTTGATTTCCATAATATCACTTCCTATTCATTAAACAGTTTCAGAATTTCAATTTGAATTTCAGTATCGGATTTCAAAATCCGCATGGCTTCTTCCATACTAATTTCAATTGGCTCGTCTACAAAATAATGCTTTCTCTTAAGTGCCATTAAAACTCTACACATATCTTCATCAGTAGGAACAAGACGCAGTTCAATACACTTTGATTCATTTAATGGTTTTTTAATTTCACAATTATATTTGTGGGCAATATCATTCATAGTTTTAATGATGTCATCAAAATCAAAATTGCTAATTCTCCACATAAACCATACACAATTTCCAATATCAAATCTGCCATCACGATACTGATTGTTCAGACCACCCTTAAAAATCTTGGCATCTACATAATCATCTTCGTTACAATTCTTATGATAGTAATCATAATCTGACGAACAACAGTATCCAAAACTATGTGATGATATTCCTTTATAGGTTTTACGCAACGTTCTTGTAATTTCTTTTACACAATCATAAGGGACTTCAACACTAACACGACCCCATCTTCCGTACTCATTTCTAATTTCCATAATTGTATTCCTCCCAAAAATTAACTACTCACTTAATCCAATCATCTGAATCACTCTACAAATTACATCTATACCGTCTGAATCAAAACCTTCCTTATTAAGAAGCTGACTAAGAAAATCAGTATTGATTTTAAGATACGGCATCTCAACTGTTTTTATAACTTCAAGTCCACCATTTTCTACATACGCTTCTGCTTCTCTTTTAGATGTTGATGGAATATGTGGTGGATTTAATTTAGCGTTCGCATTTATTACAGGCTATTTAGCAGGGTTAGGAGTATAAATATGCTTAGAGTAAGACAAGTTAAAAT
>CALBXN010000142.1 GCA_937890485.1 uncultured Treponema sp. | reverse complement strand
TTTTGCGTTGCAAAACTCGCGCCTTATTATTGAAGTATAGCACCTTTGTCGGCAGAACTTACGAGTTTTGCGTAACGGGCAAGGTAGCCTGTTGTTACTTTTGGTTCTGGGCAAACCCATTTTTCGCGGCGTTTTGCAAGTTCTTCATCGCTTACTTCAAGAGTGATTTTGTAGTTGTTAATATCAAGAGTGATTTTGTCCCCTTCTTCAACTAAGGCAATTGGTCCACCAACAGCCGCTTCTGGAGAACAGTGTCCTAAAGAAGCACCACGAGTTGCACCACTAAAACGACCATCTGTAATAAGAGCAACTTCTTTATCCAAGCCTTGTCCTGCAAGAGCAGCAGTTACTGCAAGCATTTCTCTCATTCCAGGACCACCTTTTGGACCTTCGTAACGGATTACAACAACATCACCTGATTTAATTTCTTGTTTTTGAACAGCTTCCATTGCTTCACTTTCGTCATTGAAAACACGAGCAGGCCCTGTGTGTTTCATTAATTCTTTTGCACAAGCAGAGCGTTTTACAACAGTTCCGTTTGGAGCAAGGTTTCCAAAGAGGATTGCAATTCCACCGTTATCTGAATATGGATTTTCGATTGGGCGTAAAATTTCTGGGTCGCGATTTACAACGCCTTTGATATTTTCTGCAACAGTTTTTCCTGTAACAGTCATTACGCTTGTATCAATAAGATTTTTCTTTGCAAGTTCTGCCAAAACCGCTTGAACACCACCAGCATCATCAAGTTGACACATAAAAGTGTGCCCTGCAGGTGCCAAGTGGCAAAGATTTGGAGTTTTATTACTGATTTCATTAATCATGTGAAGGTCAAGTTCAAAACCTGCTTCGTGAGCAATAGCTGGAACATGAAGAATTGTGTTACTTGAACAACCAAGTGCCATATCAGCAGCCAATGCGTTACGGAAGTTTGCTTCTTTCATCATGCAACGAGCAGTAATTCCTTTGTTGTACATTTCCATAACTTGCATACCAGCGTGTTTTGCCAAAGCAATGCGTTTTCCTGTTACAGCTGGAATTGTTCCATTTCCTGGAAGACCAAGACCTAAAACTTCTGTAAGACAGTTCATTGATTTTGCAGTAAACATTCCTGAACAAGCCCCACAACCTGGACAAGCAACTTGTTCCATTTCTTTAAGCTGAGCTTCTGTAACTTTTCCTGAACTTACGCCACCAACAGCTTCGAACATATCTGTTAATGAAAGATTTTTTCCTGAATATGGATTTGTGCAATCATTTCCTGGAAGATGACCTGGCATCATTGGACCACCAGAAACAAAAACTGTTGGCAAATCAAGACGAGCTGAAGCCATGAGCATACCTGGAACAATTTTATCACAGTTAGGAATCATAACTAAAGCATCAAACTGATGAGCTTTTGCAACACATTCAACACTGTCTGCAATAAGTTCACGAGTAACAAGTGAATATTTCATTCCTTCGTGACCCATTGCGATTCCATCACAAACACCGATTGCAGGGAATTCAATTGGAGTTCCACCTGCCATACGAATTCCAGCTTTTACAGCTTCTGCAATTCTATCAAGTTCAATATGACCTGGAATAATTTCATTTTTTGCACAACAAACACCAACAAGAGGGCGATCTAATTCTTCATCTGTATATCCCATCGCATAAAATAAAGAACGATGAGGAGCACGAGCTATTCCTTTTTTTGCGTTATCGCTTTTCATAATATCTCCAAGAATGATAAAATATACTAAGTTATTGAAATAATATCACTTAGAGAAGAGATAATCAAGGTAGAGAACAAAACATAATACAAAGAATTAATATAAGCTATTTTTTATATCATTATCACATATCACAGAAGAATCAGACAAAACACATGCTCTATCTAAACATGCAAACAATTGACGAATATTCCCCTTCCATTGATTTGATAAAATTAAATCAAGAGCTTTGCCTGTTAAAATTTTATTCTTTTTTGCAAGATGATTTTTTACCAGATAAGGTATTTCATGTAAACGTTGGCGCAGAGGCTTTATATACAATGGAACTACAGAAATTCTGAAATATAAATCTTCTCTAAACAAGCCCTCATTGATTTTTTGATGTAAATCTACATTAGTTGCACAAATAATTCTAACATCAGTCTTTATTTGCCTTGTAGAACCAACTCGAGTAAAATATCCTTCATCAAGAAACTTTAACAATTTTGTTTGCAAATTTAATGAAAGTTCTCCTATTTCATCAAGAAAAATAGTTCCACCATTAGCTGCTTCAAATAAACCTTCTCGCGTTGTAGCACCAGTATAGGCACCATTTACAGAACCAAAAAGTTCACTTTCGGCAATACTTTCTGGAATTGCACCACAATTTATAGCAACAAAAGGTTTGTTTTTTCGATAAGACATATCATGAGCTTTTTTTGCAGCGAAAGTTTTTCCTGTTCCACTTTCACCTGTAAAAAGCAAGGGTAAATCACTTTTATAAAAACTTTTTATCAAATAAAACTCCACTTGAAATAAATAATACAAAAAAAAAGAGAAATAACACAAAATTTTTAGTGCTATTTCTCTCTTTAAATATGAAAATTATCCAATCATTTGGATTACTAAATCACCCATTTTCTTTGTGCCAACAAGTTTTCCAGCAGCTTTTACTTCATCGATAGAAGAACCTGCAATATCACCTGTTCGCCAACCTTCATCAAGTACTTTTTCTACAGCATTTTCGATACAGCGAGCTTCTTCTTCCATACCAAAATCATAGCGTAAAAGCATAGCACAAGAAAGAATAGTTGCCAAAGGATTAGCAATGTCTTTTCCTGCGATGTCAGGAGCAGAACCGTGAATTGGCTCGTAAAGTCCAGGACCTGTTCCATCACCTAAAGAAGCAGATGCCAACATTCCGATTGAACCAGTGATTTGACTTGCTTCGTCAGAAAGAATATCTCCAAACATATTGCTTGTTGCAATAACATCAAATTGACGAGGATTTCTTACCAACTGCATTGCAGCGTTATCAACATACATAAAAGAAAGTTCTACATCTTTATAGTCATCTTTGATTGATTCTGCAACCTCTCGCCACATTCGGCTTGATTCAAGAATGTTTGCTTTATCAACTACACAGAGTTTTTTCTGTCTTTTTTGTGCAGATTCAAACCCGAGTCTAAGAATTCTTTCAATTTCTGGTTTTGAGTAGCGTTCTGTATCCCAAGCTTCAGTGTTTTCAGCGTTTCTTCCTCTTTCACCAAAGTAAATTCCACCTGTAAGTTCACGAACGATAAGAATATCTAATCCTGTTCCTACGATTTCATCTTTTAATGGACAAGCAGCTGAAAGTTGTTTGAACATCAAAGCAGGACGAAGATTTGCATAAACTTTCATTCCTCCACGAAGCCCAAGCAATGCTTTTTCTGGACGAAGATTTCCGGGAACATTATCCCACTTTGGACCACCAACTGCACCTAAAAGTACAGAATCAGCTTTCAAACATGTATCCAAACTTGCCTGCGGAAGTGGTTCTCCAAATTTATCAATAGCAGCTCCACCTGCCAAAACTGTTTCGTATGTAAATTTATGACCAAATTTTGCAGCAACTGCATCTAAAACACGAGTACCTTCATGAACGATATCTGGACCAATTCCATCACCTGGAATCAATGCAATTTTCTTTTCCATCACTAACCCTCTAAATAAATTAAATTTTGTATAATACTATATTTTTTTTCAAAATAAAGCAAGATGAAATTTTGTAAATGAATAATTTTCAGCCAACGCTTTCG
>CALBXN010000141.1 GCA_937890485.1 uncultured Treponema sp. | reverse complement strand
CTTGCGAGTATCATGAGGTGCAAAGAAAAACAAGCGACGCGAAGCGGCATTTGTTTTTCTGCACTGTTTAACGAGCAAGCAGTCTGCGTGAGCAGACAAGGAGCGCGAAGCGCGGGCTTGCGTTCAAAATGTTATATAGGAGGAATGTGACATGCCCAAGAAAGCGAGTAAAAAAATCAAATTCGATAAAGAATTGTTTAAAAGAAGTGTAGAGTATAATGTCAGAACCCTGTATCGTAAGACGATGGAAGAAGCAACACCACAGCAGGTATTCCAGGCAGTGTCTTATGCAATCAAGGATACAATTATTGATCAGTGGATTGCAACACATAAGGAATATGAGAAGAAGAATGCAAAGACAGTTTACTACTTGTCAATGGAGTTCTTAATGGGTAGAGCGTTAGGTAATAACTTAATCAACCTTACCTGCTACAAGGAAGTAAAGGAAGCTTTAGATGAATTAGGATTTGATTTGAACGTAATCGAGTTCAACATCGGTTGCCCTGTTAAATACGACAACGTTTACCATTGCCTTTTGTGATGCGTCGTTTAAAGAAATAATCTTCCCCGTGAAAGACTCAAGCGGGCCGGACATAATTTTAACTTCGTCACCAACTGCAAAGTCTACGTTTACGGCTACCTTATCAAGACCTAAGCGCATAACTTCGTCAGGTTCGATTGGCTTGGGTCTACCCTTAGGACCAACGAAACCAGTTACGCCCCTTATATTAGTAATAAGATACCATAAATCATTACTGAATATCATTTTTAAAAAGACGTACGCGGGGAACTTCTTCCTTTCGAAGATCTTCTTCTTTCCGTTAGCCTTTTCTTCCATAGTCTCTTCGGTAGGGATAGCGATTTCAAAAATCTTATCTTGAAGATTGTTGTTTTCGATAATCTTTTCGAGACTACTTTTTACCATAGATTCGTAACTCGAATAGGTATGGATTATATACCACTTCGGTTCTTCTTTCTTAACGTCTTCAATAGCCATAAATCACCTTATTTACCGGTTAAGAGATTCAACAAATAAAGAAGTGGCCAGTCAAATAAACCGATGCATACCAAAAATACGATTACCACTACTAAAACGACACCCGTTTGTTTGATAACCTTTGGTAAGGTTTAAGGTGGTATATATATGGAAAATTTTGGACAATATCTAACAGTACAAGAAGCTTCTAAAAAACTGGGAGTTTCTGTTTCCACTTTACGAAATTGGGATAAAACTGGAAAGTTAAAATCACAAAGAAATCCATATAATGGGTATCGAATTTATAGTCAAACAGATATAGAAAATATTTTAAGAACTTTGAGTAATGGAAAAAAAGAAGATATTTCTGTGCTTCCTAAAAAAAATATATCCGAATATATAAACAAAGTTATTCAAGGAGATTGTCTTGATGTTATGGCAACGATGCCTGATAAATCTGTTGATATGATTCTTTGTGATTTACCTTATGGTACTACTCAAAATAAATGGGATTCGGTTATTGATTTAAATAGATTGTGGTCGGAATATACTCGTATTATAAAGGATAATGGTGTAATTGCTTTAACTTCTCAAGGAGTTTTTACTGCTCGTCTGATTTTGAGTAATGAGGATTGGTTTAAATACAAAATTATTTGGATAAAATCAAAGTCTACGAATTTTTTAAATGCAAAAAAACAACCTCTTCGTAAGCATGAAGATATTTGTATTTTTTATAAAAAACAACCGACATATAACCCTCAAATGACTCAAGGGGAAAGTTATGATAAAGGTATTCGTAAAAATCAGTTTACGGGAAGTTATGGAGATTTCAAACCAAGCCATGTCAAAAGTGATGGTCAGCGGTATCCTAATGATGTTTTATTTTATGAGGAAGACAATATAGATGATTGTGTATATTTTAAAACAGCAGAGTCCGAAGGAACTGTATATCACCCAACACAAAAGCCAGTTGAATTAGGACGATATTTGATAAGGACATATACAAATCCAGGTGATATTATTCTTGATAATGCCTGTGGTAGTGGAAGTTTTTTAGTTTCTGCATTACTAGAGAATAGAAAATTTATTGGTATCGAAAAAAATGAACAAATAATGTTGCATAAAGTAAAACCAACAGATTATATAAAAGTATGTAATGATAGAATAAATGAAGTTATTGCTAGAATACAAGATGAACAAAAAGTATCAGATCCATTGAATTTTGTTTCTCATACAGCAATAGTTTTTTAGGAGAAAAAAATGGCAATAACATTAAAAGAAAATGAACGAAGTTGGGCAATTCAACTTATTCAGGAAATCACAGTTTATGTAAAAAATAAGCCTGATTTTAAAATAAAACGTGCTGGTGGAGAATCTACAATAAATACTGGTAATCAGAGGATGTTTCCTGATGTATTACTTTTTGGTGATGAAAATCAATCATTGATTTTACAAGGTTGGGAACTAAAAATGCCAGATGTATCTATTGATGATTTTGAATTCATTTCTGATTCTTGGAGAAAAGCGGAAAATTTAGGGCTTTCAAGTACAATTATTTGGAATTTTAGACATGCAGTTTTATATATAAAAAATGAAAGAACCAAAAAATATGAAGTTATAAAAAGATGGGACAATAGTTCTTTAATATCTACAGATAGAACTGATGTGGCTTTGTATAAATCTATTTGGTTGAAAACTTTATATGAAGTAGTTGATGAAGTAAATCGTTATTTTTCTTTAGGAGAATTTAAACCTTTACGAACAGGAGAGAGTTTTATCAATTCCACATCTGAAGCATTTATTATACAAAATAAAAATGTTACAGCTGAATGTTTAAAAGAGATGGGAAAACAAGATAGTGTTTTTTCTAATTTCGTAGATTTATGGTGGGATAATGCGAGTGGAGAATATATACGAGATGAAACAGATGCTTATGTTGCCTATGCGAAAGTAATTTTATTAGATTGGATAAATAAAATTACATTTGCCCATTTGATTCGTTCGCGATTTTCAACGGCAGAAAAAATTTTAGAAATAAAAGAAGGGACAACACCAAAGGATGCCTTAACGATTTTTGCGGAAATAACATCAAAATGTGATTTCTTCTCTATTTTCCATAGTGTGGATTATGAGGAAAATCTTCCAGAAATTGTTTGGAATCAATTGTTGGAGATAAATTCATTTTTATGTGATACACGACTTGATAATATTGAGCAAACAGATATGCAAAGTTTGCTTGAAAATGTAATTCAGGTTTCGCAACGGATTATTATTGGTCAATATACAACTGATTTTCGACTTGCAAATTTTCTTGTACGAATTGCTACAAAAAATGCAAATGGATATTGTTTGGATCCTTGTTGTGGTACAGGAACGTTTGCAAGAGCATTTTTAGAATACAAACTTGAAAAAGGAGTTTCTATAAATGATGTTTATCGTTCTGTTTATGCTTCTGATCGTCAAAGTTTTCCCTTGCAGATTGCGAGATTTTCCACTATCTCAAAAGAAAGTGTAAATTTACCAGCGATTGTATTTCAGAAAAATGTTTTTGATATGACCGTTGGAGATTTTGTTTATATTGTAAATCCAAAAAATGGGGAACGCTTGAAAATTGAAATACCTCAATTTGATACTATTGTGTCTAATTTGCCATTTATAGATTTTTGTAGGCATAATACGCACGAAGAAGGGGATAATTTATCAAAAAATAAAGTTGCTTCGGATGTTGCTGATAAAACTGAAATCTGTATTAATGATAGAAGTGATTATTATATGTATATAATTTTTCACTTGTGGTATCTATTAAAGATAGGTGGAACAGCTTGTATTTTGACTTCTAATTCTTGGATGTCGACTTCTGCTGGTAGTTTATTTATAAATGCTTTGTCTCGATATTTTGTTATTACAGGAATTGTAAAAAGCGGAAAAGGGAGATGGTTTCAAAATGCAGAAATAATTACCACTGCATTTATTCTTGAAAAAAAGGTGATTTCATTACCAAATTTTAATGATAAGGTAAGTTTCTTTTTATTAAATGCAAGTTTAGGTGAATTAGAGAATAGACAAATCATAAATAAAGCTGTAGGGACTGTTTTACAAAACAAAGAAATTGATGTCGAAATAATGTCAAGACAAGAATATAGTTGGCACGAATTAACAGAACTCCGAAAAATGAATTTGTCTTTTAATGTTGGTTTTCATAATGTAAAATGGATTATTGAAAATCAGTCAAAATTTATTCCACTTGGAGCTTTGTTTTTTGTTTTTCGTGGTGCAAAGACAGGTCAAGACGAGATTTTTATTCCAAAAAATCCAGAGGTTGTAGATAAAGAATATCTTTCAAAAATGCTTAAAAATTCGAAAGGCTGTAATTCTCTTGTTGCAGTCCCAGATAATTTTTTTGTTACGTCTGATAAAACTTATTCGGAAATGGAAGAATTAGGACACTTAAAGACCATTCAATATTTTAGCCAATTTGAGGGCAGATTGAATAAATCAGTATTACAGCATACTGGGCTGTGGTATGATTTAAAAGACACAAAAAAGAAGTTCTCTTTAATAACAAGTATGAATCCAGATAAACGTTTATTTTTTGCCAAATTCACTGAACCAACTTGTATAAATCAAAGGCTGATTGGTTTTATTCCTAAGGTTCATGATATAAATATTGATATATGCCATGCTTTATTAAACTCAATAGTGGGAATGTTTTATATTGAAGCTACAGGATTTGGACGTGGTGCGGGAGTTTTGGATTTAAATAAAGACAAATTTGAAGAATCATTTATGCTTAATCCAAATTTGCTTTCGAATAAACAAAAAGAGGAAATATTGAATTCATTTTACCCTTTGTGTAATAGAAAAATTTTACCAGTGGAGCAAGAATTGGAACAACTGGATAGGAAAAAGTTTGATACTATAGTTTTAAAATGTTATGGTATGGAAAATTTCTATGAAGAAATAAAGAGTAGTTTACTTTCTATGATGAAAGTTAGATTAGGAGTTAGAGAAAATAATTAACATAAGATTTCTTTGAAATAATTGCGGATGATTTTATGATAAAACAACAAAAACAATATAATAAAAAATGTCAAGTATTTACTCCTCAAAATTATGTGGAAACGCTTCTCGATTATATCGATTATAATGAAGAATGTTTTGGAAAAAAGATTTTAGAAAATTCTTGTGGAGACGGAAATATTTTATCTTCTATAGTGAGAAGATATATTCAGAATTGTAAAAAAAGGAATTTACCTGTAGACTTAATTGCACGAGGTCTTGAAACAGATATTTATGGAGTTGAAATAGATCCAGAACAGTATAAAAAATGTATAAATAAACTAACAGATATTCTTAATAAAGAGCAAATACCAATAATTCCATGGACAAATATTTGTAATGCCGATTACTTACGTTTAACATATCAAGAAGATTTTGACTATATAGTAGGAAATCCTCCGTATATTACATATTCAGAATTAGGATTTGAAGAAAGAAGTTATTTAAAAGTAAATTTTAACTCTTGTAAAAAAGGAAAATTTGACTATTGTTATGCGTTTATTGAAAAGAGTGTACGGGAATTATCTCCCAACGGGAAAATGTCGTATTTAATACCGAGTAGTATTTTTAAAACCGTGTTTGGAAAAAACCTTCGGGATATTATTTTAAAGTACACAAAAGTAATCGATGATTTTACTTCAGAAAATATGTTTTCACAAGCATTAGTAAAATCTTCTATCATAGTATTTGAGAAAAATGAAAATAATACTCATATTGAATATAAAGATAGAGTAAAAAACATTTATGAAAGAATATTTATGGAAAAATTAAAAAATAAATGGTTTTTTTTAGAAGTTGAAAATGAAAAACATAAAACACATCGTTTTGGAGATTATTTTAATGTATCACATGTGGTTGCTACACTTTTAAATAAGACTTTTATTTTAAAAGATTGGAAATATGTAGATGGATTTTATGAATATAATAATTTTCAGATAGAAGAAGATTTGATAAAAGATACTTGTACTCCACGTTCTTTGAGATACAATACTAATGAGAAAATCATATTTCCGTATTATTATAAAGATGATAAACTACATAAATATTCCGAACAAGAATTTAAAACTATATTTCCCAAAGGATACAAATATTTACAAAGCTATAGAAAAGAATTATTAAAACGAAAGTCCGACAGAACAGCCCAATGGTTTGAATATGGGCGTTCACAGGCTTTAAATCACATCAACAAAGATAAATTACTTATTTCAACAATAATAACTAATTCTGTATCTTTATATAAAATACCTTCAGAATGTATTCCATATGCAGGTATGTATATTATTCCCAAATGTAGAAGTTTTTCTTTGGATGATGCAAAAAGGATTCTAGAAAGTAAGATGTTTTTATCCTATGTACAAAATGTAGGAATCCATATAAGTGGAGAATCTGTACGAATAACTTCCAAAGATATAATGGATTTTAGGTTTTAGAAGGAGTTTTTATGGCAAATCTAAAATATGTAATAGATGATAGTACAATTATAGAACTGTTAGGTATTCAAAATTTTACAAATAAAGAATCTGCAATTTTAGAATTAGTAAAAAATGCTTACGATGCAGGAGCTGAAAAACTAACTATAGATATTTCTCTGAGTAGAATTATTGTTTCTGATTCTGGTGTTGGAATGAATAAATCTGATTTTGAAAAATGTTGGTTACACATTGGAAAAAGTACAAAAGGATATGAATTTACCGATGTTCAAGGTTATACAAGAATATCGGCAGGAGCCAAAGGTATTGGTCGATTTGCACTCGCAAGATTAGGTTCTGAAATACAAATGTACTCATATAAGAAAGATTCGAAACCTATTTATTGGTATACAGATTGGAATATAAATAAAATTGAAGATTGTGAAAAAACTGAAACAGGGACGATATTTTATATATTTAAATTAAGAGATAAATGGACAATTAAAGATGTAAAAAATTTACAGTATTATCTAAGTAGAACATATAGTGATTCTTTAATGGAAATCAACATCTTATATGAAGGTGAAAATTATCCTGTTAAAACCTTATTCTCAGATGCAACGGCTGGAATTAATTATTCACAGAAAATTAATTTGATATATGATGCAAAAGAAAGAAAACTATTATGCAATATTGAAAATGATGAATTTTCAGAAGATGCAATTTTATATGTGCCAGATTTGAGTCTGAAAGAACACAAAATTACTATAGATATTTTTGAAGAATTTGATACAACAGAGAATACAGATAAAAAAGAGTTAAAAGAAATACTTGAAACAATTGGTAATTTTTCATGTGAATTATATTTTTCATTGTCAAAAATAACAACGATAGATCAAGAAAAATTTTTATATAAGAGAACAACAGTTTCAAATTCATATAATACTGGAATTGTTCTATATAGAAACGCTTTTAGCATATCTTCTTTTGATGGAGATAAAGATTGGTTAGAATTAAATAAAAGAGCAAAATCCTCCCCCGCAGCCGCAACTCATCCGACTGGTAAATGGAGGGTTCGAAGTAATCAAATATCTGGATATGTATTAATAGATAAAGTTTCCAATTTAAAGTTAGTTGATTTAGCAAATAGACAAGGTATAGATGAAAATGTTTATTTTCAATATTTTAAGGAAATAATAATTAAAGGAATTTCTGAGTTTGAAAGATATAGACAAGCAATAATTAGAAAAATTGATAAAAAAAATGAAAATGCTGAAATAGATAATAATGAATTAGTATATAAAGTTATTAAAAATCCAGAATTATTAAATAATCTATCTAATGATGACAGAAAAATTGTCATAAATAAATTAAAAGAACTTGAGACAAATAAGAAGAGATATATAGAACAAATTGAAAAAACAGAAAATCGTTACAAATATGATGTTCGTATTTTAAATGTATTAGCAAGTTCTGGATTAAAAGCTGCCGCAATATCTCATGAACTAAAAAATGATAAAAATGCATTAGTAAATAACTATGAGCATATTGTAAAAGCTTTAACAAAACATGGATATTGGGACGAATTAATATCTGAAGAAAAAACAAGAATAAAAGCTCTGAATGTTCCAAGTCTATTACTTGATAATAAACAAAAAACAACTAAAATTTTAAATTTTATGAACATAATGTTAAATGAAATTGAAAAGAAACAGTTTATTCCTCAACTTAATAATATTTTAAAAATATTATTGAATATTAAAGAAAAATGGGAAAATGATTATTCATGGATACATATAATACTTGATATACAATCAGATTTAACGTATTTTACAGCTACTGATATTTTTTCTGTGATATTTGATAATTTGATTTTAAATAGTGTTCAACAAAATGATAAATCCTCTGCTTTAGATATTAATATAAAGATAGGATTGATAGAAAATAAACTTGAGGTAAGTTATCGAGATAATGGAGTGGGACTACCTTCTAAATATATAGAAAATCCATTAAGAATATTAGAACCTCATGAAACTTCTAGAGAAAATGGTCATGGACTTGGAATGTGGATTATAAATAACACTCTAGAAATGACAAAAGGTTGTGTAAAAGAAATAAAAAACAATAAAGGATTTTTTATAAAATTTGAAATAGGAGATAAAATATAACAAATGGAAACTGTAAAAATTTTATATATTGATGATGACATTGATTCTAACATTTCTAATTATTTATATGATTTTTGTGATAACGATTCACAAAATGATTGTGAGAAAGATCAATTTTTATTTGAATATAATGAACAAAAATTTTCAAATGAAGAATCTTATGAAAGTTTGTTGTTATCAAAAAAAATTGCTAATGCAGACATCATTTTAATTGATTCAAAATTATTTGAAAATTCAAATATAAAAGGATGTAAATTCACAGGAGAAGAATTTAGTATTATCCTAAAAAAATATTTCTATTTTAAAGAAATAATTGTGATAACTCAAAATACTTTAGAAAATGGAATTGATATTATCCCAAAATGGGATGATTCTAAAGCCCCAAATTATGTTGAATTTTATGATTCCACATTAAAACCAAAAATTTGCAATTTATCAAAAGAAGTTGTAAGTAATAGAAAAATATTTAAACGACTGATTGATAATAGCAATATTAATATATCACTTATTGATAAATTGAAAAATAATATAGAAGGTTCTCTTGAATATAGCGAATTTTCTAAAACTGATATTGATATACTTGTAGAAAACTTTAAAGAAATTAGGGAATTATTAAATGAAAAATGATTATCGGTTAACTGATTTTTGTCCAAAGTATGAGAATATATCACAAAAAAAAGAAATGCTTAAACGAGAAATCCTAACAGTTCATCCACAGCAAAAGAATTTTTATTCAATAGTTAGTAAAAAAACGAATAAATATTATAAAAGTTTTTCTGAAATATTTAATAAAAAATGTGCCTACTGTGGAATAAACACAGAAATCAATTCTATTAGATTTTTTGAAATTGATCATGTTGTTTGCGAGTCGTCTTTTAATGATGATAAGATAAAAGCTGGTCAACTTGAGAATCTTGTATTTTCATGTCAATATTGTAATCGTAAAAAAAGTGATTTTTTTATAGATGAAGATTATATTGAATTGCTTCATCCCGAAAATGAAATAAATAGAGTATTTAAGCGAGATGAAAAATTCAATATAATTATATCAGACGACTTTATTGATGAGAAAAAGATTTTTGAATTTTATAAAAAAATAGATTTTGAGAATCAATCAAGGAGACTTGATTTTTTGATTATGTCATTAATAGGACTAATAGAAAATGCAAAAGACAAGGATATAAAAGAAAAATTACGAGAGTGCAAGGATTTATTGATAAAAAAAAGAAATGGTGTTGTCTTATAAAGAAAACTTTGTCATTGTATAAAAAAAAGTATATCAATTTAATCATTTTTTTATACTTCACACAAATTTTACACAAACTTCCTCTGCATTTTACATCTTTCTTCTATTATTACATCGTTCAGGCAAACGAGCTGTTGTTCAAAATCTTGACCCAACATTTTCAAAAGAATAAAATACAACCATAAGGAAAAAGATATGATTTTTTGTGTTGATGATGATTCTGCAATTCGGGATATTGAAGTTTACACTTTGCAACAAACAGGTTTTAAGGCAAAAGGTTTGTCTTGTGCCGACGAATTGTTTTTGGAGTTAAAAAATGTTATTCCAGATTTGATTATTCTTGACATTATGATGGCTGGGAAAGATGGGATTCAAATTTTAAAAGAGTTAAAATCAAATCAAAAATATGCAAATATCCCTGTGATTATGGCAACTGCAAAAGGTTCTGAAATGGATAAAATCTATGGGCTTGATTTGG
>CALBXN010000140.1 GCA_937890485.1 uncultured Treponema sp. | reverse complement strand
AAAACATTTTATAGCAACTTCATATCCATTTATTTGTTCTTTTAATTGGTTTAATAAATTGCATATAAATAAATATGAAGAAGATACCAAAATATCTTCATATGGTTTTTTATACATTTTAATAATTGACGATGATTTTAATGTTTGATTTGAAGATTGAGTTTTTGAATTTGTAACAAATTCTGAAATCATAAAATAATTACAACTAGAAGAATTTTTACTTGTTATTTTTGATATTCCTCTAGCTTTAAAAGTTTCGTAAGAATCTTTGGTAATAACATTAAAAATGGCGTCGTTATCTTTATAAATAGTCTTATTAGAGATAAATCCAATATATTTATTTTCAATCATTTATTTCATATCCTAACATTTTTAACATAGATGGAGAATTTCTCCAATTCTTTTGTACTTTTACATAAACATCTAAGACAACTTGCTTTTTTTCTTGTTTATTCAAATCATCTTTAGCTAATTTAGTAATCTTTTTAAGCATTAATCCTTTATCGCCAATAATAATTCCTTTTTGAGAGTCTCTAGAAACTAATACGATCACTCTTGCTTTGATCTTATCTTCTGTTTCTATTACTTCTTCAGTATAAACTCCAATAGAATATGGAAGTTCATCTTGAAGAGTTAAAAATATCTTTTCTCTAACTGTCTCTGCAATAGAAAAAGTTTGAGGATGATCAGAAACCATAGTTACAGGATAATATCTTGGTCCTTCAGGTAAATAAGATTTAATTAAATTTATTAAACCTTCAACATTGGTTTCTCTTAAAGCATCAAGTACAATGTATGTACAATTTTTTACTAACTCAAGTGATGATTCAGGAATGTAACTACAATCTGTAAGATATGCAAAAGAATTTTTTGTGTTTTTATCTTTAAACATCCAGCCAGAAACTTTTAATTTTCCATGATACATTGGAATTGGAATTATTTCTAAATTTCCAATTGTTAAAGGATTTTTTTCTGAAAATTCTTCGCATGGAATTAATTTTAAAAGAGGTTTTCCTCCTCCAAGTTGAGTTTTTTTGAAAACGTATGAAAATCTAGATTTAACATCTTTTACTGTATTTTTATTGGCAAATATTTTTAGAGGTTTTATTTTTTCAGGATTATTTGATGAACAAGGGGTGAATGTGTGGGCAAAAATTCTTAAATCATCTAATCCATGAAGATGGTCTGCATGACTGTGGGTTAATAAAACGCATTTTGGTTTTTTGATTTTATATTTTATCGCCTGAAGTCTAAACTCAGGGGAGGTATCTACGAGAACTTGTTTACCGTCTGAACTTTCTACAACTATGCTTGTTCTAAAGCGTTGATTTCTTGTGTCGGATGAAGTACAACAGTCGCAATCGCAACCAATTACAGGAATTCCATGACTTGTTCCTGTTCCTAAAAAAGTGATAATCATATCAAATATAATAATCTGTAGTTTATTCTTGTCAAGAGTAAATAAAAACTGTATTCTGTAAAGGGAAAATTTTATGGCAGAGTTAATGGAAGTTTTAGATTTTATTCTCAATAGATGCTCGGCAAAAGAAATGGATGCTATTGATGCTGCCGTAAAGCGCAGAAAAAGTGATTTAGGTTCTGGAATGGTAAATCCTCAGGAATTTGCAAAGAAATTATCTAGAACTGTTAGCGATTCTATAAACACAAGTATTTCTGGGTTGCAAGAATCTTTAAAAGATTTTGCTTGGGATTTAGTTCAAAAAGAAAATCCAAATTTAACAGAAGATGAACTTAATCACATTGTTGACGCAATGATTCCTGATATTCTAGCCTCAAAAAAACAATCAAGTGCCGCAGAAGTTTTACGCAGTGGAAAATCTTTGGTAGTTGACGGAAAAGTGAACGGTGTGCCTGTAGATGCTATGCTTGATATGGTTTTGCAGTTTATCAGTTTTAGTAACGGAACTCTTCCCCCTGAGCAAGAACGAGCCTTGTGTAATGCTTTGGGAGATTGGTCTAGAAGTTACTGGCAATCTTTTCCAGAAAGTTTGCAATCTTTGATTCGCTCTTATTTAAAGCAAGAAATTTCTGGGGAAGTTTTTCAACAAGCCTTACTGATGTTGTTAGGCAAATGACGAGTTATTAAAAAAAAGTTTTATTTTTCGTAGGTGTCTTTTATGGCTTGGATTTCATCACGAATAATTGCGGCAGATTCAAAGTCTAAACAATCTGCATATTCAATCATTTGTTCTTCCATTGCTTTTAAAAGTTTTCTACGCTGATCTTTTATCATAAGATTTGTACTTTTCTTAAGAACATCCAATTCAATTTTTACAGTTTCTTTTTTCTCTTCGTTTTGGCGAACCAAAATATCATCAATAGCTTTAGAAATTGTTTTTGGAGTTATTCCATGTTCTTGGTTGTAAGCAATTTGAAGTTGACGACGGCGCTCAGTTTCTGTGATTGCTTCTTTCATGGCGTCACTCATTCTGTCTGCGTACATAACAACTTTTCCATTTGCATTTCGGGCAGCTCGGCCAATTATCTGAATCAAACTTGTACTAGATCGCAAAAATCCAATTTTATCTGCATCTAAAATGGCAATAAAAGAAACTTCTGGCAGGTCAATTCCTTCACGCAAAAGATTTATTCCCACAAGAACATCAAATTCACCTGCACGTAAACCTTTTAGAATTTCTACTCGTTCTATGGTTTCAACTTCTGAGTGAATGTATTTTACTTTTAAATTTAGATTTGTAAGATAATCAGTTAAATCTTCTGCCATTTTTTTTGTAAGGGTCAAAAGCAAACTGCGTTCATTTCTTTCAAGACGAATTTTAATTTCGTTGTAAATGTCTTGCATTTGTCCTTCACTTTTTCTTACTTCAATTTCTGGATCTAGCAAACCTGTAGGACGAATTAATTGCTCAACAATTCTTGTACTACGTCGGATTTCTTCTTGTCGAGGAGTTGCAGAAACAAAGATTGTTTGATTAAGTTTTGCTTCAAATTCTGCAAACTTCAAAGGACGATTATCCAATGCACTTGGAAGTCTAAAACCAAAGTCGATTAGGTTTTGCTTCCTGCTTCTATCTCCTTCATACATTGCTCCAATTTGAGAAAGAGTAACATGGGATTCATCAATCAAACATAAAAAATCGTCAGGAAAATAATGAAGTAGGGTAGCAGGAGGTTCTCCTTTTTTTCTGCCTGAAATTGGACCTGAATAGTTTTCAATTCCAGAGCAATATCCCATTTCGTTCATCATGTCGATATCGTAATTTGTTCTTGTTTTTAATCTTTGTGCTTCAATTAATTTTCCTGTAGATTCTAAAAACTGAATTTGTTCTTCAAGTTCTTCTTTTATTCTATCAGTTGCTTTTTTTAACATATCAGCAGGAACAACAAAGTGCTTAGCTGGATAAATTGTTGTTTCGTCCAATTCTTCGATTGTTTCACCTGTGATAACATTGTATCTTCTGATTCGAGAAACTTCATCCCAGTCTAATTCGATTCTGTAGGCTTCGTCTGTTTCCATGTAAGCAGGATAAACTTCGATAACATCTCCACGAATTCTAAATCTACCACGTTCTAAAACCATGTCGTTTCTTTGATATTGAAGATTTACTAGTTGTTTTGAAATTTCTGTTGTAGAAAGTTCTTCCCCTTTGTCAATGTGAAGTCGCATCTCTTTGTAAAGGTCAGGCATTCCCAAACCGTAAATGCAAGAAACTGTTGCAATTACAATTACGTCTTTTCGTTCCATCAGACTGTAGGTTGCAGAAAGTCGCATTCTATCAATTTCATCATTTATGGATGCATCTTTTTCGATATATAAATCTCTTGCAGGAACATAGGCTTCTGGCTGATAATAGTCGTAATAAGAAACAAAATATTCAACTGCGTTGTTAGGAAAAAAATTCTTAAATTCTTTATAAAGTTGGGCTGCCAAAGTTTTGTTGTGGCTAATTACCAAAGTTGGTTTTTGTACTTCTTCAATAATTTTTGCCATTGTGAAAGTTTTTCCAGAGCCTGTAACTCCTTTTAGAGTTAAAAACTTTTCGCCCTTTATAATTCCTTGAGAAAGTTCTTTTATTGCATTACCTTGGTCCCCTGCTGGTTCATAAGGTGAAACTACTTGTAACTTTCGCATATTATTTTTTTTCTTCCAAAATTATTTTTAAATCGATTCTTTCGCTTCCTCGGATAATTGAAACAATTGCAGTGTCTCCTGGTTTTGTATTTTCTAAAACTGAGTTGTAATCTGAAGAAGATGAAACTGGAGTTCCGTTTATTGCAGTAATTATATCTCCGCCAATGTAAAAAATTTGTGAGTTACGGGTAAATCTAACAGCTTCTGTTCCACCTTTTAATCCAGCTTTTGCTGCATTGCTATTTTTTTCAACTTGAGAAACTAAAAGACCTTCTTTTACAGGTAAATCAATATATCGACTTAATGTAGAATTAATTTGGATTGCAGAGATGTTCATTGAACCTCGTTTTACTTTTCCGTATTTCATTAAATCTGATACAATTCTTTTTGCTGTGTTTACAGGAATTGCAAATCCAACGCCAGCAGAACTTCCTGATGTGGAATAAATCATTGTGTTAATTCCAATCATTCTTCCTTGTGTATCAAAAAGAGGTCCTCCTGAATTTCCAGGATTGATTGCTGTATCAGTTTGAATCATATCTCTAAAAATCGTATCGTTAGATTGAATTGGACGGCCTAAACTTGAAATAATTCCTGTGGTCATTGTTCTGTCAAAACCAAAAGGATTTCCGATTGCAATAACTTTTTGGCCCACACGCACTTTGTTT
>CALBXN010000139.1 GCA_937890485.1 uncultured Treponema sp. | reverse complement strand
TCTTTAGCAAAAGAAAATAACGTAGAAATTGTAGAAAATAAACTTCTTGCTCGAGAGTTGTTTACAAAAGTAGAAATTGGTGATATAATACCAGAAGAGTATTTGCAAGCGATGGCAATTATTCTTGCTAAAGTTTACAAATTAAAAGGAAAACGATAAAGTCATTTTGGGTGGGGACTCTTGGCTATTAAGTTTGATGTAAAATCTACAACTAGTCTCTTTGTAGCAGTAGCTGTTGTTGCGGTTATTCTTATGTTAATTATTCCGTTACCAACAGTTTTACTGGATTTTTTGATGGCATGTAATGTTTTGCTATCAGTTCTTATAATTTTAATTACTCTTTATACTCCAAAATCAACGGATTTTTCTACTTTCCCAACGGTACTTCTTGTTTCTACCGTTTTTAGTTTGGCGTTAAATGTTTCTTCTACACGACTTATTCTTTCAAAAGGCTCTGACTTTGACGGAAAAATGGTTACAGCCTTTGGAGAATTTGTTGTTGGCTCTGGTGGAACAGAAGGTCTTTTAATTGGTATTGTAATCTTTATCATTTTGATTGCTGTGCAGGTTGCTGTTATTACAAAGGGGGCAACTCGTATTGCAGAAGTTCAGGCTCGTTTTACCTTGGATGGAATGCCAAATAAATTAATGGCTGTTGATGCAGAATTTAATTCAGGAGCAATTACTGAAGAAATTGCTAAAAAACGAAAGCAAGAAATACAAAAAGAAGTAGATTTTTATTCATCTATGGATGGTGCTTCAAAATTTATTTCTGGTTCTGTAAAAGTTGGTATTTTTATAACTGTTATTAACTTAGTTGTAGGTATTATCTTTGGAATGGTTTTACATGGTGAACCTTTTTCTCAGGCAATTACAACTTACGCAAAATTCACAATTGGTGATGGTTTGCTTTCTCAAATTCCTTCCTTGTTGATTTCTGTAGCAACAGGTCTTATTGTTACTCGTTCTGCAAATGACGAAAAATCATCTCTTGGAGAAGACATAAAAAGAGAGTTTTCCCAAAATTCATGGATTTACTATGTTGGTGGTGGAACCATGATTATTATTGGATTTTTCCCTGGATTTCCTTGGTATATTCTTCTTCCAATGGGTGTAGCTTTGATATATCTGGGCTGGAAACTTTCTACAATTACACAAGCAAAAAAAGAAGAAATTATTCAAAAAGAAAAAGAAAAACAGAAAAAGCCAACTACTCATGCAGGTGTTAGTCCTGTAGTTCCTTTAGATTCTCTCTCTTTAGAAGTTGGATATGCTTTGGTTCCTTTACTTGAAAAAGGAGATTTAGTTGAAAGTATAGGTAGTATTCGTAGCAGTTTAGGATTAGAGTTGGGACTTGTTGTTCCTCCTATCCGTGTTGTTGATAATTTACAACTTGATCCTAATGAGTATTGTTTTAAAATTCGTGGCGTTGAAGTTGACTCTGCAAAAGTTCGCATGGGTTGGTTTATGTGTATGAATACAGGTGGTGTTACAGAAGTTATCCCTGGAGAAGAAACTGTTGACCCAGCTTTTGGACTTCCTGCTTTATGGGTTTCAAAAGATAACCGAGAAAAAGCAGAGAGAGCTGGTTATGCGGTTATTGATTCCCCAGCTATTATTGCAACTCACTTAACAGAAATGATAAAGAAACATGCGTCAAAAATTCTTGGTCGACAGGAAGTTAAATCAATTCTTGATGAATTATCAAAAACTTATACAGCTGTTGTTGATGAAGTTAATAAGATATTTAGTATTGGTGATGTTCAAAAAGTTATGCAGGGATTGTTAAAAGAACAAGTTTCTATAAGAAATACAGTTGATATTTTAGAAACAATGGCTGATTATGGTGTAATGACTAAAAAAACTGAAATTCTTGTAGAAAAAGTTCGTCAGCGCTTAGGACGACAAATTTGTTTACAATATTGTGATGAAAATAAAGTTCTTCATGTATTAACTATTGAACCAGCATTTATACAAAAACTTGTTAATTCAAAATATGAAACTTCTAGTGGGTATGGTGTTGCTCTTGAGCCTGTAGATCATAGACAATGGATTTCTTCTTTAAGTAATTATATTGCTAGTGTAGAAGGAAAAGGTTATTTGCCTGTAATACTTTGTCCTGAAGAAGCTAGAATGTTAGTAAAAATAAGTACAGAACGAGAAATGCCTAAACTTGTAGTACTTTCAATACCAGAAATTGATAAAGAAATTAAATTAGAATCCTTAGGGGAGGTAAAAGTTGGATAGGCTTAATTCGGCTGTGGAATTGTCTGTTGAAGGTGAAACAGAAAAAGAATGTTTAGAAAAAATTCAGTCAACTCATGGGTTAAATTATCAAATTTTAAGAAAACAAGATATAAAAATAAAAAAAGGTCCTTTTGGAATTTTTCAGACTGATGGTATAAAAATCTTTTTTGTTCCAACCCGTCCTCAATATTCTGGTTTTACGAGAGATTATAGAGGTTCAGTTTCTACATCTTCTTCAAATTTAGCTAGTCAGAAATTAGATTTTGAGGAAGAAAAAAATAAGATTTTAGAAAAAAATAATTATCGACCTAATCCTCAGATGCAAGAAGTTTTAGATGTTGTAAAATCTATGCAAGAACAGCTTTCATCTTCAAATGCATTTAAAACTGATGAACATCCAACAATTACAAAAATAGAAACCTTATTAGAAAATAATGAATTTTCACCTTCGTATATTCGAAGAATTATTGAAAAAATTCGAAAAGAATTTCCACTTGATTCACTTGATGATTTGGAATCTGTTCAAAAATCTGTTGTTGAATGGATAGGTGAGAGTATTTCTATAAAAGAACCAGTTTACGAATCTCGTCCTCAAGTGATTATTTTAGTAGGACCTACAGGAGTTGGAAAGACTACAACAGTTGCAAAACTTGCTGCTAGGTATTCATTTGGAACTTCAGGTAATGAAGTTAGAAAAAATGTAAGAATAATTACTGTTGATTGGTATAGAATTGGTGCTAGAGAGCAAATTGAAATTTATGGGCAAACAATGCAAGTTCCAGTTTCAAAAGCAGAATCTAGTAGTGATATTTTAGAATTGCTAAATACTTACAGAAATGATGAAGATTATATCATTATTGATACAACTGGATATAGTCCGAAAGATTATGAGAATATTGCAAAAATGAAAAAAGTATTAGATGTTAAAAATTATTCTGTAGAGACTTATCTTTGTATGTCAGCTTCTACAAAGTTGTCTGATATGAAAGAGATTATGCAGCAATATGAGATTTTTGGTTATAATTCTGTAATTATTACTAAGTTTGATGAAACTTCTCATATTGGAAATATTGTATGTGCTTTGTCTGATAAGGGAAAATCTTTGACTTATCTTACTACAGGACAAAAAGTACCTAATTACTTTGAACAAGCTTCAGTTGTAAGATTATTATCGGAACTTTCTGGGTTCAAAATGGATCTAAAAAGTCTTGAAAAAAAATTTAATAAGATAGATTAAGGTGGCGTTTAATGGAAGATCAAGCTTCAGAATTACGTGCATTGATGCAAAAGCGAATGGAAAGTGCAATTAATGAATCTCCGTATGTAAAATCAGCAACACATAAGACTAGAATTATTGCAATTACCAGTGGAAAGGGTGGTGTAGGTAAGACAAATATTGCTGTAAATATGGCAATTCAATATGCACAACTTGGAAAAAAAGTTATTTTGATTGATGGTGACTTAGGAATGGCAAACGTAAATGTTTTGTTAAATGTTGTTCCAAGTAGTAATCTTTTACATGTAATTACTCAGCACAAAAAAATGAGTGATATTATTTTAGATACAGAATATGGTATTAAATTTATTGCTGGTGCAAATGGTTTTTCTAGAATCGCAAACCTTTCTGAAGAAGAATTGGATTATTTTGTAAGAGAATTTTCTACACTTTCAAATGCAGATATTATAATTATTGATACTGGTGCTGGAATTTCAAATAATGTATTGAGTTTTGTTGCCTCAGCAGATGAAGTTTATGTAATAACAACTCCAGAACCTACTGCTGTAACTGATGCTTATGGTATTATAAAAATTATTGCAACTGAATTGCCTAATTCAGAAATAAATATGAAACTTTTAGTAAATAGAGTTCACTCTGCTGATGAAGGGAAAAGAATTTCTGAAAGAATTATTAATATAGCAGCTCAATTTTTAAATTATAAAATTGATTATCTGGGATTTATTTATGATGATCCAATAGTTTCTACTTCTGTAATTCGTCAAAAGCCATTTATTATTTCTAGTCCTACTTCAAAACCTGCAATGTGTTTGAAACATATTGTTGGTAGAATAGAAAAAACTGGAATTGATGAAGAAGAAGGATTTGCGAGATTTATGCGTAAATTCAGGGGTAAAAAAAAGTAGTTAAGAATATTTACTTGACCTAATACTAATTTTGCCTTAATCTATTTATAAGGGGAGGGCTATGTTAAATTACAAGATGATTGTTGCTGCTGCAGTAGTTGGCTTTCTTCTTTCATTTGTTACGGGACTTTTTTCTGGTGTGGGATTTGGTTTGGTTTTGTTAAGAGCGATTATATTTGCTATTGCTTTAGGTCTCTTGGCATCAGGGATTATGTTTATATTTGAAAGGTTTTTAGATATGGATACACTAGAAACTAGTTCATTACCTAAGGAAGCTGATATTGGTGGTATGGTTGATATCAGTGTTGGTGATGATGAGTTAACTGAAGAAGACTCTGCCCCTGGTTTTTATGTTGATGCAAAAGTAACAAATGGTTCAGAAGGTAATAGTACTGATTCTGTTGTAAATACTGTATCTTCTCAACTTACAAATTCTAATGTATCGTCAGAGAATAAAGTTTTTTCTGAAAATACAGGGAATAGTCAGGTTGATAGTGCTACTGATACTGAAAAACCTGTAACCGAAAATACGCAACATTCGGTTCAAACTAATGGGTTTGTTAAATCTGATATTCAGACAATGACTTCACCCATAAGTTATGGAAATTATGCAGAAAACAGTAGTGAAGATGAATTAGATGAACTTCCTGAGTTTAATTCAGACAATAAAGGAAATTCAAAAACGGAGGGACTTTTTCATAAAGATTCTCCTATAATGGAAAATGGCGTGCAGGATGCAGAAGTTATGGCTCAAGCTATTCGCACTATACTAAATAAAGACGGATAATTTGGTGGGAAATTATGGCAGTTGCATTAGATGAAGAAAAAACTGAAAACGAACTTTGGATTGAGTTCAAAAAGACAAAATCTTCTCAACTTCGTGACAAATTTATAAGACAGTATATGCCTTTGGTTAAATATGTTGCAGGAAAGGTTTCTGTAGGAATGCCTGGAAGTGTAGATTTTGACGATTTGGTTGGTTATGGTCAATTTGGTTTGTTGGATGCAATTAATAAATTTGATCCTGAAAAGAATGTAAAATTTAAAACTTATGCAGTAACTCGTATTCGTGGAGCTATTTTTGATGAGTTGCGTCAATTAGATTGGGTTCCTCGTTCTGTAAGACAAAAATCAAAGGAAATTGAAGATACTATAGTTCAACTTGAATCTAAATTGGGACGTACTGTTTCTGATAGTGAAGTTGCTAATGCAATGGGAATTTCAGAAGACGAATATCATCAAACAATTTTGAAAGTATCAGGAACAAGTGTGCTTTCTTTAAATGATGTTTGGTATGCAGGAGATGATTCAGAAAATGTTTCTATCGGTGATTGTATTGAGTCTCCTTCTAGTTTGAATCCAGATGTGATTGTTGAAAGAGAAGAAATAAGACGCACTATTATTGAATCTATCAATGAACTTCCTGAAAAAGAAAAAATGGTTTTAGTTCTGTATTATCATGAAGATATGACATTTAAAGAAATTGGACAAGTTTTAGAAGTAAGTGAATCTCGTGTTTCTCAATTACATACTAAGGCTAATTTGCGATTACGTGCAAAATTAACAAATTTTCGCAAAGGAATTTTCTAGGAAAAATGATAACTCTTGATAAAATACGTCATGACATGAAAACTTTTCTTGATACGGATCAGTCTTTGCGTTATGTAGATGTACTTGCTGATACTCTTGAAGAGGCTTTAGCTGATGCTGCTGTTCAATTAGATACAAGAGTTTCTTTGCTTGAATACGAAGTTTTAGAAAGAGGTTCTAAAGGTTTTTTAGGTTTTGTTAAAAAAAATTGGAAAATTCGCGCTTACGAAGTTGATTCTTCTATCTCTAAAAAGAAAAAATCTAAATCTAACGACATATTGTCAGATGATGAAATTGAAGATGTTGTTGTTATTCAAGACAAAGATGGAGTTTTCTTTGTTCGTCGTTTTGCATCACAGTTAAACTTGAAGGTTGTGCTTCCTGTTGGAAATGGCGAAAATGTTAATATAAAGGATGTTCTTGGACAGTTAACTCGTTCTGATACAGTTAAGATTGATGAAAATGCTGTAAAAACTGCTTGTAAGAATGGAACAAACTTAGAATATATTGTTGTCGGTCAATATCAGCACAACCCTGCTGGAGATGCCTTGCTTACAGTTGAGATTTCTCCTGATGAAATGCATGGAACAATTACAGTTTCTGCTCCTGCCATTGGTGGTGCAGATATTAATGCAGATCAAATTCGTAGAGCACTTGAAACACAAGGTGTTGTTGCAGGAATTAGCGAAGAAAAAATTAGTGAATTTGTAGATTCTCCTGTTTATGGTATTCCTTATGAAGTTGCAACTGCTGAATTACCTGTAGATGGAAGAAATGCTTATATTGCTTATAAATTTGAAACAGATAGTTCTAAATTAAAAATGAAAGAATCTGCTTCTGGTCAGGTTGACTTCAAAGAATTAAATCGTATTCAAAATGTTGTTGAAGGACAACCTTTGGCTCAAAAAATGGAACCAGAGCGTGGTAAAGCTGGTAAAACAATTCTTGGTCGATATCTTGAAGCAAAGAACGGAAAAGATATTAATTTACCATTAGGTAAAAATGTATATGTTGATACAGATGGAAAAACAATTTGTGCTTCTATAAACGGTCAGGTAGTTCTAAATGGTGATAAAATTAGTGTTGAACCTGTTTATCTTGTTGAAGGCGATGTTTCAATTAAGACAGGAAATATATCTTTCCTTGGAACTGTTATTGTAAAAGGCTGTGTTGATGACGGATATGAAATTAAAGCCTCTGGAAATATTGAAATTGCAGGTACTGTTGGACGTTGTAAACTTGAAGCTGATGGAAATATTGTTGTAAATCAAGGTATTATGGGGCGTGATGAAGGTTATATTAGAGCTGGAAAATCTTTATGGGCCAAATTTATTCAAAATACCAAAGTTGATGTTGAAGAATATGTTTATGTTTCCGATTCTATCATGAATTCAGATGTTACTTGTAATAAAAAAGTATTTGTTCAGGGAAAAAGAGCTGCCATTGTTGGTGGTCATATTTTTGCTACAGAGGAAATTTATACTAAGAATATTGGTAGTGCTGGTGGTGGTAGTGAAACTGTTCTTGAAGTGGGATTTGATCCTCGTGCAAAAAATAGATTGGATGAATTGCAAGAAAAACAAATTTTATTATTGAGAGAACTTGACGAGTTGGATTTGGATTTAAAACACTTAGAAGAACAAAAGAAAGTACGTAGAACTTTACCTCATGATAAAGAAGAAATTCTTATGAACTTAACAACTCGTAAAAAAGAAATTGTATCAGAAACTGACGAAATGTCAAAAGAAATACAAGAGATACAAGAACATCTTAAAGAACTTAAGGTTATTGGAAAGATTTCTGCCTCTGGAGTTGTTTACGCAGGTGTTAAAATTTATGTTCGAGATGTAAAAGAAGAAATTAGAACAGATGTAAGGCAAGTTACATTCTTCTATGAGAATGGATTTGTTCGTCATGGAAAATATGAATCCCCTTCATTAGAAGATTCAAAGAGAGTACCAGATGGCTATACAGCCAATTGATTTGCAAACTCTTTATTCACAGATGGATAAAGTTTCTAAGAATGTGGTTCAGCAACAGCAACATGCTCAATTGCATGGTTCAATGGAATTAGCAGGTCTTGTTAAAAAAGATGCCGAAAAAAAAGAAGCGATTGAAAAAACTCAAGAGCAAGAAGGTATGGCAGAAATTAAAGACAATAATAATTCACAAAATCAAGAACAAAAACATTCTAAAAAAAATCAGGAAGAAGACCAACAACCAGAAGTTGCTTTGGAAATAATAAAAGACCCAGCGTTAGGAAATAATTTTGATATTTCAGGATAAAGAAAATGATTATTTTTGCTATTATTGTTTTATGTGTTAATTTTGTTCTCTGGTTTGTATTGTTTAAAACTTTAAAAAAAACTTTTTCTGCAAAGGGTGTTTTGTCTGAAATTAAACAAG
This sequence comes from uncultured Treponema sp., assembly GCA_937890485.1. Lineage (GTDB taxonomy): Bacteria > Spirochaetota > Spirochaetia > Treponematales > Treponemataceae > RGIG9060. The sequence continues at coordinate 6,629 of CALBXN010000139.1, read as the reverse complement.
AAGCAGAAAAAATTATAATTGAAATTAATAGGGAAACTGATAATTCTGTAACTATAATGGAATCAAAAATAAATCAAATAAAAGAAATAATTGATACTGTAGAAAAAAAAATGATGATTTATGATAAAAATTTATTTCAAAAAGAAAATGAGAAACAAATTTATCAAAAATTGTCAGATTCTCAATTACAACAGAATTCAACTCCTATGAAAAAAGCGGTAAAAAAATATAAATCAAATTCTACAGAGTTAGAACAAGAATATTTACCTCTATTTACTGAAAATGCAGGAACTAGTGATTTTTATGAATTAAAAAATAACTCAACAAAAGAATTAGTAGAAAATCTGGAAAAAGAAAAAGAAATAAATGATTCAAAAGAAAATTTTGAGATTATTCAAGGTGAAGAAATAAAACCTACTGTACCTGTGCAAGATCAAATAATAAAATTAGCTAAAGAAGGGTTTTCTCCGGAGTTAATTGCTAGTAAGTTAGGAATTTCAATTAATGTGGTAACAATGACAATTGATTTATATTTATAATTTTTATGAAAATGTTAAAAAATGGTAATTTTAATAAAAAAATAATTTTACTCGTTATAATAAGTTTGTTTTTTTGCAGTACAATTTTTTCTCAAGATTTAATTTTTAATCAAACTGAATTACAAGGTGAATGGCAAAATTCAAAAAAATATATTCACTTTGATTTTGAAAATAAAAAAATAATTCATGAATTAAAAACTTTTTATGGATTATGGCGAGATAAACCATTTGATACCGATTTATCATATTTGCAAATTGAACCCTTGGTTTTTCAAAATCAGTTGTTTATTGAGTATTGGGTTTTAGATTCATTTTTTGATAAAGAAAACAAATCTAAATTAAAATTATATTTACCTGCAAGCAATATAAAAGATATTTCATTAGATAATCCTAAAATTCAAAATGAAGTTTACGCATATTTAATTTTAGATGAAAATTATGCTATAAAAATAAGATATTGGCTTGTTGATTTAGAACTTGAAAGTGAAGATTTGGAAAATCAGCGAGGTATGATAACTGAAAATACTGTTGATTTAAGTTCGAGTGTTGTTTTATCAAATTTACAAGATGAATATTATCGAAATATAAAAAAATATATAAAAATTGGTGATAAAACTTATACCTGTGTTGAAGGTAGAGGTGTAAAAATTCGAAATGTAAAAAAAATAAATTTAACCCAAGAATTTAAACAATATAAATTTATTGAAAAAGGAAATAAATCATATTTAGTTTTACAAAATCCATATATGATACAAACTATTGACTAAAATAAAATACAATGATATATTGTACATGAACATTATTTATATCCTTTGCACTTTTGGAGTCGTTCAAACGACTCTTTTTTTTTGGTAATTACAATTTTGTTATCAAATTTACATAGGATTGTAATTTTATTTAATTTTTATTTTTTTAAGGAAAATATTATGGAGTATACATCATTAGATACGATGCCATATTATAACCAGTGTAAATCATTGGTAGAAGGTCTCGGTTATATTCTTGTTTCTATAAAAGTTGTGCCTGCAAAAACAACAACTAAGGTTCAAGCAGTAATTTCAAATAAAGATACTGCTAGTTCAGAAGGAATAGGAGTTAACGATTGTGCAAAAGTTCATCGTTTATTATTGCCAAGATTAGAAGCTCTTTTGCAAAATCAAGATATTTACATGGAAGTAACATCACCAGGGATGGAACGACACATTAAAAATGCAGCAGAATTCGCATTATTTCAGGGGCGGGATGTAAAAGTTTGGAATACAGAAATTTCCGATTGGATTTCAGGAAAAATTAAAAATTCTGATGAATCACAAATAACATTGGATGTAATGGAAGAAGAAAAAATTATTCCGTATACAAATATAGCAAAAGCAAAATTATTACAATTGTAAGGAGGCGTAAAAATGTCATCACAAATGGCTGAAGCAATTCGCGAACTAACACAAGAAAAAGGTTATACAAAAGAAGCAGTATTAAGCACAATCGAAAATATGCTTAAAGCTGCATATAAACGTACATTTGGAACAAATGCAAATGCCATCGTTCAGTTTAATGAAGATGAAACAGATGTAGAAATTTATTCTAGAAAAAGAATTGTTGATGGTGTTTACGATCCTGTCACAGAAATTGAACTTGAAGAAGCACAACAATTAGTTGAATCTTGTGAACTTGGCGACGAAATTGATATCCTTGTTGATCCAAGAGATTTTGCTCGTTCAGCAGTTCAAATAGGAAAGCAAACTGCACATAAATCTTTGTCTGAAATTCAAAAAGATAGTCTTTATGCTGAGTATAAAGATAAAGTTGGTGAAATTATCATTGGTTACTATCAACGTGAACGGGACAAAAATATATATGTTGATTTAGGCAAAGTAGAAGGTTTTCTTCCTGCAAAAAATCAGTCTCCTAGAGAAGTTTTTCATAAAAATGATAGGATAAAAGCTCTTATTACAGATTTAAAAAGTACTCGCACTGGTTTACAACTTATTCTTTCTAGAACTGACCCAGAATTTGTTCGTTCAATCATTGAATTAGAAGTTCCAGAAATTTACGACAAAACTGTTGAAATTTATAAAATTGTTCGAGAACCTGGTTATCGTACAAAAGTTGCTGTTTATACTAATAAAACAGATATTGACCCTGTAGGTTCTTGTGTTGGTCCCAAAGGTGTGCGTATTCAAAATGTAATCAAGGAACTTGAAGGTGAAAAAATTGATATTTTAAAATATGATCCAGACCCAAGAGTTTTTATTAAAAATGCACTTTCACCAGCAGAAGTTACAGCTGTTGTAATTCAAGATGAAGAAAAGAAACAAGCTTTAGCTGTTGTGCCAGAATCTCAATTCTCATTGGCAATTGGTAAACAAGGTCTTAATGTTAGACTTGCAAATCGTCTTGCTGATTGGACTATTGATGTAAAACCAGAAGATCAATGTGAAGAACTTGATGCAATTCTTGAAGAATCAAGAAAAGCTGCTCAAAACTTATTTACTGATTCTGAATATGAAGAAATAGTAAATCTTTCTGATATTGAAGGTATTTCAACAGAAATTTTGATAACTTTAAAAAATGCTGGAATTGAAACAATTGAACAATTTGATACTGCAGATGCAGAAGGTACACTTGCAAATATAGAAGGGCTTTCTGAAGATGATATTGAAACTGTTCAAAATGCTATTGATGCAGCAGAAAACTACGAAGAAGAAATTGAATCTCAAGATTCTACAGATGAAGATCAAGAAAATGTAGATTCTGTTGAAGATGAAGAATATGAATGCCCAGAATGTGGTGCAAAAATTACAATCGATATGACAGTATGTCCTAACTGTGGTATTGGTCTTAGCTTTGAGTATGAGGACGAAGAGTAGGATAAAATATGGCAGATGAAGTAGAAAATAAACCTAAGGTTATTTTGCACAAACAAAAGAATGAAAAACCTTCACAACAAAAAGAAGAAAAAGAATCTTCACAAGAAAAAAAGAAGGTAGTTGTAAGAAGAAGACCTGTTGTAGTTGTAAAATCAAATGATGCTACCACAAAGGATAAAAATTCTTCTCCAGATAACTCTGAAGAAAAAAAACAAACTCAAGTGGTAAAAAATTCGTCAAATGCTGAGAAAAAAGGCAAAGATGTATCAAAGTCAACAACTACTTTTGAGCTAAGTCCTCCTCGTCCAAATATTAAACAAGGAAATCTTGCTGATAAGCCAAAAGGACCTCGACCTAACAATAATGCTAATCGTCGTGATAGTGTAAATCGTGATGGTCAATCTAGAGATGGAAACCGTTTTGATAGACCTCGCCGAGAAGGTGGCTTTACAGGAGCACAAGCTAGAGAAGGCTACCAAAACCGTAACGACAAAAACGGCGGAAATCATCAAGGAAAAGGCCAGTTTAATAAAAATGGTTCTGGTGGAAATTTCCAAGGAAAAGGTCAATTTAATAAAAACGGTGGTCAAAATCGTGGACAAAATGGTCAGAATGGACAAGGTTCTAATCGTTCACAAAATGGAAATTCTCAAAATCGTCAAGGATTTTCTGGTGGAAGAAGTGGATTTGTTGCAGCTCCAGCACCAATGGAAGAAAACAAAAAGGCTTCTTCAAAGAAAACTTTTGTAAAGAAAAAGACTGTTTATTCTAGAAAAGATAAAGAAATTGAACTTGATGATAAAATCTTTAATCAAAAGAAAAAGCAAGTTGTAAAAACTAATCCAATTCCTGAAAAAATTGAAATTATGGAAACAATTTCGGTTTCTGACCTTGCTAAAAAGATGAATCTTAAAGCATCAGAAATTATTGGAAAATTAATGTCCATGGGAATGATGGTTTCTATCACTCAATCTATTGACGCTGATACTGCAACATTACTTGCTTCTGAATATGGATGTGATGTTCATATCATCAGTTTATATGATGAAACTGTTATTGCAAGAGAAGAAGATAACGAAGATGATATGCAAACTCGTCCTCCTGTTGTAACTGTTATGGGACACGTTGACCATGGTAAAACTAAAACTCTTGATGCAATTCGTAGTGCAAGAGTTGCAGAATCTGAGTTTGGTGGAATTACACAACATATCGGTGCTTACATGGTTGATACTCCAAAAGGAAAAATCACTTTCTTGGATACACCAGGACACGAAGCTTTTACAATGATGCGAGCTCGAGGGGCTGCAATTACTGATATTGTTATCCTTGTTGTTGCTGCTGACGATGGTGTTATGCCTCAAACAGTAGAAGCTATAAATCACGCAAAAGATGCAAATGTTCCTATTGTTGTTGCTGTAAATAAAGTTGATAAACCAGAAGCAAATCCTGATAAAGTTATGACACAACTTTCTGAACTTGGTTTAATGCCAGAAGAATGGGGTGGAGATACTCAATATGTAAAAATCAGTGCCTTAAAGAAAGAAGGTATTGATGAACTTTTGGACGCTGTTTTATTACAAGCAGAAATTCTTGAACTTAAAGCAAACTGGAATTGTCGTGCAGAAGGAAAAGTTATTGAATCTCGTACAGATCATGGTCGTGGTGTTGTTTCAACAATTATTGTTGAAAGAGGATGCTTAAAAACTGGAGATCCTTATGTTGCAGGTATTTATTCAGGTCGTGTTCGTGCTATCTTTAATGATAGAGGACAAAAACTTGATAAAGCAACTCCAAGTATGCCAGTAGAAATTCTTGGATTAGAAGCAATGCCTAACGCAGGAGATCCATTCCAAGTTACAGATAGCGAAAAAACTGCTCGTGCAATTTCTAGCAAACGAAAAGAACTTAAACGATTTGAAGATGCTAAGAATGTTAAGAAAGTTACTCTTGATAACCTTTACGCAACAATTGACGCTGGTGAAGTTACAGAACTTAAAGTTGTAATTAAAGCCGATGTTCAAGGTTCTGCCGAAGCCTTAAAACTTTCTTTAGAAAAACTTTCTACACCAGAAGTACGCTTAGTTGTAATTCACTCTTCTGCTGGTGCAATTAATGAAAGTGATGTTCTTTTGGCAGCCGCTGACTCAAATGCAATTATTATTGGATTTAATGTTCGTCCAACACCTAAGGCAAAAATTCTTGCTGACCAAGAAAAAATTGAAATTCGTAAATACAATGTTATTTACAAGTGTGTTGAAGAAATCACACAAGCTTTGGAAGGTATGTTAAAGCCAGATGTAAAAGAAGAAGTTATCGGTATGTTGGAAGTTCGCGAAACTTTCAAAGTGCCAAAAGTTGGTACAATCGCTGGTTCTTATGTTATGCAAGGTGTTATCAAACGAACATCTAGCGTAAATGTAATTAGAGATGGAATCGTTATTTATACTGGTAAAGTTTCTTCTCTTAAACGATTCAAAGATGATGCAAAAGAAGTTGCAACTGGATATGAATGCGGTGTAGGAATTGACGAATGGCAGGATATTAAAGTTGGCGACCAATTTGAAGTATTTGAATTTGTTGAAGTTGCAAGAAAACTTAGTGATACAATATCCGAAACAAAACCAGCTGAAGTTTCTGAATAATCTGGAGTTTTGTTATGGGTGAATTTAGATTAATTCGTCTTGGGGAGCAAATTAGAGGTGAAATTTCTAAAATGCTCCTTTCTGGACAGATAAAAGATCCTAGAGTTTCTTCTTTTTTAAGTATAAACCGAGTTGACGTTTCTGCTGATTTAGGGTATGCAAAAGTTTACGTTTCTAGCTTTATGCAAGATAAATCTGTAGAAAAAGGTGTTAAAGGATTGCAAAGTGCTGCTGGATACATTCAGTCAACTATCGGAAAAAAACTTACAATTCGTCAATTTCCAAAATTAACTTTTGTAGTTGATTCTAGTATAAAAGATGGCTTTGAAATGGTACAAAAGTTAAACGAAATTGAAAAAGAAGATGCCGAAAAAGCAAGAATCGCAGCTGAATCAGGTTATACTCCATCAGATGCAGAATAAATTAAATACAAACGGAATTGTCCTGTACGCTAAAAGTGCAGGACAAACCAGTTTTTCATCACTTTTTACAATAGTTTTAGTAGCTAAATTATAATTATTATATATTGTACCGGAAGGAAAGTCAAGTCGTGGTACAACGAAACATTTTCGCTGCGGAAA
>CALBXN010000138.1 GCA_937890485.1 uncultured Treponema sp. | reverse complement strand
CATCTTTAGATGAAATTAAAAATACAGTTGTAACAACCAAAAACGGTGTTCCTGTAAGAATTGATGATTTAGCAAATGTTTACGAAGAATACGATTCTTCACGACGAAAAGTATTCATTAATGGTGAACCAGGACTTTACATTGCAATCTCTAACGAAAGTGATTCAAATGCATCTACAGTTTCAAAAGGTGTCCAACAAATGATTCCAGAAATCAATGAAGCCTTACCTAAAGGAATTTCATTGGAAGTTATTAGTGATAACACCACAATGATTGATGCAACAATGAAAGAAGTTTACTCTTCTGCTATTACAGGTGCTTTACTGGCAGTTATTGTTATTTTCATCTTTTTACGAAACTTAAAATGTTCTTTTATCATTGGACTTTCACTACCAATTTCAATTTTAATAACATTGATGTGTATGTCTTTTATGAACTTAACAGTTAATATGATGACTATGGCAGGCTTGATTTTAGGAATGGGTATGGTTGTAGATTCATCTATCGTTATTTTGGAAAATATTTATCTACATCGTGAAAAAGGCGAAAAACCTGCTATTGCTGCAATTCTTGGTAGTAAAAATATGATAAACGCCATTGTTGCTTCAACTTTAACAACTTTATGTGTTTTTATTCCAATGTTGATTTACAAAGCAGAACTTGAAATGATAGGACAAATGTTTCAAGAAATGGTAATTACAGTTGTAATTTCCCTAGTAGCATCTCTTTTTGTTGCAGTTACTTTAGTTCCTGCTCTTTGCGGAAGTATTTTACAAATAAACACACGAATTCAAAAGCCCTTAAAAAATAAACTATTAAAATCAGTTGATAATTTTATGGAAAAAAGTATCCAAGGTTTAGAAAATGGATATGCAAAAGCCCTTGATTTTTGTTTGAACAACAAATTTTTGATTTTATCATTAGTTGTAAGCATGTTGATTCTTTCTGTTGTAAAATTTTCTAGCATGGGACTTAACCTTGCACCTCGTTCTAGTTCCGACGACCAAGTAAATGTTACAGTTACAATGCCAATCGGAACAAACAAAGATATTGTTTTGGAAAAATTATTTGAATTTCAAGATATTATCCTAAAAGAATGTGAAGGAGCATATAAATCTATCGTTTTAAACTCTGGAACATCAAATTCAGGTTCAATTCAAATAAACCTTCCTGAACTTGGAAAACAACCAATGACTCCAAATCAAATTAAAGAAAAATTACAACCTTATCTAAAACAATGGAGTGACACAACTGTTTCTTTTTCATCTGGACGAGGTCCAGGAAGTGGAAGTGCCGTAGATATTACACTTTTGTCAGACGACGATGTTGCAGCAAGTAAAGTTTCTGATGAAATAATTGCAATTCTTTCTGAAAAAGTTCCGGAACTTACAGATATTACAAGCGATATTGAAAACGGAAGTCCTCGTTATACAATATCAATCAATAAAGAAGCTGCTTTTGATGCAGGTCTCACTGTAAGCGCAATTACAAATGAAATCTTATCAGCAATTTCAGGAAGAACAGCAACTTCATATTACCAAGACGGAGATGAAATTGATATCCGTGTTGCAATACAAGATAAAGATTTAGCTTTTACAAGTGATATTACTTCACTTGCTATAAACACATCAAACGGAAGAATGTCTCTTGATAATTTTATATCAATTGAAGAAGGAAAATCTCCACTTCGTATCCAAAGAGAAAATGGAGATAGAATTAATCATATTAGAGCTGGTGTTGTATCAGGTGTTACAACAACTGAAATTCAACAAATTGTAGAAAAAACACTTTCTGAAAACTTAGTTTTACCAGATAGCGTAAAAATTCAGTATCAAGGTGAAGCTAGAGATATAGAAAATTTTGGTGGAGCATTTATCATCGTTATTTTATTGGCAGTTTTCTTAGTTTTTGCAGTTATGGCAGCCCAATTTGAATCTTTGGTAGACCCATTTATCATTTTCTTGAGTATTCCTCTTTTAGCAATCGGTGTTGTTTTTGTTTACTCAGTTACAAATCAACAGTTGAGTATGTATTCAATCGTTGGTATTGTTGCTCTTGTGGGAATTGTTGTAAATAACGGTATTGTTTTGGTGGATTACACAAATCAACTTGTTGATAAAAAAACTTTTGTTAGAAAAGCCTGTCTTGACGCAGGAAGAAATCGTTTACGACCAATTTTGATGTCAACTTTAACTACAGTTGCAGGAATGGTTCCTATGGCATTTTTCCCAGGGGAAGGAGCAGAATCTATGCAACCTGTTTGTATTACAATCGTTGGAGGATTGTGTTCTGGTGCATTTATGACTTTGTTTGTAACTCCAATTATGTACGAAATTTTTAATAAACGCCGAGAAAAACGCTTTGACGACCCAATGGCACTTATCAATCAATTGGAAGAATATGACAAAATCGCTTCCAAAGAAGATATGATTTAATATTTATAAATTAATGGCTGTCTAAAAAGGTTTTGTAGTGAGTAACTAGAAAGTTCAAACCAGCGTGTCATTCTGAACTTGATTCAGAATCTAAACTATACAACAAAGATTCCGAAATAAATTCGGAATGACATTATAATACTACCTATTAGACAGCCATTTTTTACAAACTTGCTTTTTTAGAAGCTTCCACAGCTAAAGTATCGCAAATTTCGTTATATTTATTTCCTGCGTGGCCTTTTACCCAACACCAATTTATCACAAGTTCAGAGTTTAAGTTATCCAATCTAACCCACAAATCTTGATTTTTTACAGGTTGCTTTGAAGAAGTTTTCCAACCATTTTTTTTCCAAGAAGAAATCCAAGTAGTAATTCCATTTTTTACATATTGACTATCAGTATAAAAATCTATCTTTGAAATTTGACAATCTGAAGAAGATTCTTCTTGACTGAATAAATCACCTTGTATATTTTTTTGTGAAGAAAAACCTAGTTTTTTTATATGTTCTAAAGCACTTATTGCGCCTATCAATTCCATACGATTATTTGTAGTGGGATTTTCGCCACCACTAAGTTGAACTTCTTGCACAATTTCAGAATTTTCATTTTTAATGAGAAGAACACAACCCCATCCACCAGGACCAGGATTTCCAGAACAAGCTCCATCGGAATAAATTGTTATCGTTTTTTTTGTATTATCCATAAAAAAAATGCTCTCCACTATTGCCGTTTTTTGATTTTATCAGTATTTTTAAAGAGTAGATTTTTATGGAATCTACACCCTTAATTTTAATATACGGCTGATATTATCATATATGATAAATTATGCCAATAATTATTCATCTATAGGAGACGATATGGCAAAACAATTGGTTTTTAATGAAGATGCCAGAAAAAAAATGCTTTCTGGAGTTGAACAAATTTCAAAAGCTGTAAAAGTTACATTAGGACCTAAAGGTCGTCTAGTTATGCTAGATAAAAAATTTGGAGCTCCAACAATTACAAAAGACGGAGTTTCAGTTGCAAAAGAAATTGAACTTGAAGATCCATTTGAAAACATGGGAGCACAATTATTAAAAGAAGTTGCTTCTAAAACAAATGATGTTGCAGGAGATGGTACAACAACAGCAACAGTTCTTGCTTACGCTATGGTAAAGGAAGGATTAAAAGCAGTTGCAGCAGGAATGACACCTATCGAATTAAAACGTGGTATGGATAAAGCTGTTTCTATCGCTGTTGAAGAAATCAAAAAGAACGCAAAAGAAGTAAAAGGTTCTGAAGATGTATCTCATGTTGCAACAGTTTCAGCAAATAACGATTCTGAAATTGGTGGAATTTTGGCAAGTGCTATCGAAAAAGTTGGAAAAGATGGTGTTATCACTGTTGAAGAATCAAAAACAATGGAAACAACAACTGACTTTGTAGAAGGTATGCAATTTGACAGAGGTTACATTTCATCATACTTTGTAACAGACCGTGACAGAATGGAAGCAAGTTATGATAATCCTTTCATTCTTATTCACGATAAAAAAATCTCTAACATGAAAGATATGCTTCCATTATTGGAAAAAGTTGCACAAACAGGAAAAGCTTTAGTTATTATCTGTGAAGATATGGACGGCGAAGCTCTTGCAACACTTATCGTAAATAACCTTCGTGGAACATTAAAAACAGTTGCAGTAAAAGCTCCTGGTTTTGGTGATAGAAGAAAAGCAATGCTTGAAGATATTGCAATTCTTACAGGTGGACAAGTTATTACTGAAGATTTAGGATTAAAACTTGAAACAACAGAACTTGAACAACTTGGAACAGCAAAATCTGTAAAAATTGATAAAGATAACACAACTATCGTTGATGGTGCTGGAAATACAAAAGCTATCAAAGATAGAGTTGCAGAAATCAAAACACAAATTGATGCAGCCACATCTGACTACGACAAAGATAAATTAAAAGAAAGATTAGCAAAACTTTCTGGTGGTGTTGCAGTTATCAATATTGGTGCTGTTACAGAAACAGAAATGAAAGAAAAGAAACATCGTGTAGAAGATACACTTGCTGCTACTCGTGCAGCCCTTGAAGAAGGAATCGTATGTGGTGGTGGACTTGCTTTAATTCAAGCTTCATTAGCTTTGGACAAAGCAGATGTTGAACTAACTGACGATGAAAAAGTAGGTTTCAAGATTGTTAAACGCGCTCTTGAAGAACCTATCCGTCAAATTGCAGAAAATGCAGGAGTTGACGGCTCTATTGTAGCAGACAAAGCAAAAACATCTAAAAAAGGTGTAGGTTTTGACGCTTACGCAATGGAATGGAAAGATATGATGGAAGCAGGAATTATCGACCCAGCAAAAGTTACTCGTTCTGCTTTACAAAATGCAGCTTCTGTAGCAAGTTTATTGCTCACAACAGAATGTGCAATTACAGACATTCCAGAAAAGAACCCAATGCCACCAATGCCAGCTGGTGGAATGGGCGACATGGGCGGAATGTACTAAAAATAAATTCTTAAATAAAAATTGAGCCAACCGTACACAGATTTCTACTTGACGCTTCGCTAGTCGTAAAAATCTATGTACGGTTGGCTCTTTTGTTTTAAATTTAATTTTCACACATTCCTTGTGGGGAGGAAAGTTTATTCCTCTACAAAATTGCCCCAATCTTGCCATGATACATATTTTATTCCGTTAATGTTTATAGTTATATCGCCAAGATAAAATATTGCACCTTTGCAATTTTCATCGTTACGAAGTGTTAGATATTTTCTAGTATTAGCGGAAAGTTTTTGTTCACTTTCACTTGAACTTTTAATTTCGATTGCAAAAGTATGATTCCAATTTGCGATTGTATCAACTTCAAATCCTTTTAAATCTCTAAAATACGAAAGATTTGCTTTTCGACCTTGGTTCAAACGATATTTTAACAATTCTGAAATAGCAAATGTTTCTACGATTGCACCTTTGTAAGAACTTAAAATTAAATCTTCCATAGTTGTTATTCTTAAAAGATTGCATAACAGTCCTGTATCAATAAAATATAATTTAGGAGTTTTTACTATTGATTTTCCAAGATTATCAAAATCAGGTTCTAAAAAATGAATTATAAAAGAAGATTCCAAAATTGATAACCAAAGTTTAACAGTAGGTGCTGAAATTCCAAGATTTTTTGCAATACTATCCATCGAAAGCATTTGCCCAGAATACAAAGCACAAACTTGAACAAATTTTTTAAAAGTTGAAAGATTAGAAACATTTATATGTTCTCTTGCATCCAAGTCAAGATATGTTTCTATATAATTTTCAAACCAATCTTCTGGAATAAAATTTTTTTCTGAATCATAAAGTGGCGGATATGAACCTTTTAAAATCACTTTATATGGATTTGAATCCATACTGCCAGTTTCTTTTAATTCATTTATTGAAAATGGCAACAATTTTAAAAATGCAACTCTCCCCGCAAGAGAATCCGATATATTTTCTTTAAGTTTGAATTGACTAGAACCAGTAAGAATAAACATTCCAGGCTTAAAAATCATATTATCAACATAATATTTTATGGCATCAAATAATTCAGGCACTTTTTGAACTTCATCAATAATCGCACCTTCAGGAAATGCCAACAAAAAATCTTTTGGATTAGATTTAGCAACTTCTCTTAAAGATTTATCGTCCATAGAAATATATTTTTTTTCTGGAAAAGTCATCCTAGCAAGTGTAGACTTTCCACTTTGTCTAGGACCTGTTATTGCAACCACAGGAAATTGAGATGCTAATCTTAATAAAGCTTGTTTTGCCTTTCTTTCAACCATAAAACGACCTTAAAATATTTGGTAAAACCTAAAGTTTACAATAGTAAAAATCCAAAGTTTTAATTGGTAATAATCTAAAGTTTACACCAGTAAAAATCTAAAGTCAAGCAAAACTAAAAGCTGATTTTTCCGCAACATTCCTTTTTTTTGTTTGTAGGTGAAAATTGCACTAATCTAACAACCAATCTGGAGTTATAAAATATTTTAGATTGTTTTCTTTACAGTATTGTTCTGCATAACTTCCCGCATTACATTGGATAGTAAGTAAAGGACAGTCATCAAAGGCTTCTTTACCTATAGACATTACAGAATCTGGAATTGTAATGCTAGTTAAGGAAGAACATAAAGTAAAAGCAAGACTTTCAATTTGTATTACAGAATCCGGAATTTCAATATTTTTTAGTGATTTGCACATAGCAAACGCACCATATCCGATATTTGTTACTGAATATGGAAAATCTACACTTACTAATTCTCTACACCCCCAAAAAGTAGATTCATTTATTTCCGTAACAGAATCTGGTATATTAACATAGTTTAATACACTACAATTAGAGAAAGCCTGCTCTCCAATGAATGTTACTGTATTTGGAATTTCTAATTTTTCTAATTGTTTACACCAAGAAAAAGCATTACTTTCAATT
>CALBXN010000137.1 GCA_937890485.1 uncultured Treponema sp. | reverse complement strand
TTCTTAAATACACAGGTCTGTCCATAGAAGAGATAAAATCTTTAGCAAAATAAATTCACATTTCGCCAACCTCTATCGCTATTTGAAGAACTTTGCAAAATCACAAAATGTGCAGAAAAATGGCGTAACTGAAAAAGGTTCAAATGAAGCCTTGCAAGCGTAGCGCAGCACTAGCGAGTTTGAAAATTTTTCAGTGAGAGTCATTTTTCTGGTGCTAATTCTCATTTTGCAAAATTTCTTCAAGCTTTCTATGCAAAGTTTTTCTACCAATCTGCAAAATGTCGGCTGTTTTACTTTTGTTACCATTGTTTGCAGCTAGATTTTCGGTAATGATGATTTTTTCGGCTTCTTCCATTGTAATACCAAGAGGAATTTTTATACTATCAGACTCACTTCCGGTTGCAATTCCTGGTGGCAAATCATCAACAGTAATAATATTTCCTTGGCACATAACAACAGCGCTTTCTATACAATTTTTTAGCTGACGAATATTTCCTGGCCAATCGTAGTTATACAAAATTGAACGGGTTTTGTTATCAATTCCATCGATATTTTTTCCGTTTTCTTTGGCACAAGTTTTAATAAAATCTGCAACAAGTAAAGGAATATCTTCTTTTCGTTCCCGTAAAGGTGGAACTTCAATATGCACAACATTCAAGCGATAATACAAATCTTCTCTGAAATTGCCTTTTTTGATTTCTTCCAAAAGATTTTTGTTTGTAGCGGCAACAACTCTCACATCAACTTCGATAGTTTCTTCACCACCTACTCGTTCAAATTTTTTATCCTGCAAAACTCTAAGAAGTTTTATCTGAACATTCTGATTGATTTCACCAATTTCATCTAAAAAAATTGTTCCTCCGTTGGCAAGTTCAAATCTACCACGTTTACGAGCGACTGCACCAGAAAAAGAGCCTTTTTCGTGACCAAAAAGTTCACTTTCTAGCAAAGTTTCAGTTAGTGCGGCACAATGTACTCTAATCATAGGTTTATCTTTTCTTGAAGAAAGATTATGAATTGCATTAGCGATAAGTTCTTTACCTACACCACTTTCACCTGTTATCAACACAGAAGCTTTTGTATCAGCCACACGACGAATCATATCAAATACTTTTTGCATCTGATTACTTTTTCCAATAATTGATTCAAATACTTTTTTTCCGTTTAATTCTTCTTGTAAATGTCTATGTTGTAAAGAAAGTTCCCTTCCTTGCAAGGCTCTTTTTACGATTAAAGTAAGTCTGTCAAGATTAAGAGGTTTTGTTAAAAAATCATAAGCACCAAGACGCATAGCATCAACTGCACTATCAATACTTCCATGACCAGTTAAAACTATTACAGGCACTCCTGGATTTTCTGAAAGGATTTTTTGCATTACTTGTTCCCCAGTTACTTCTGGCATGCGTAAATCTGTAATTACAAGATCAATATCACCTTTCGCAAAAAGTTCTAAGCCCTGTTTTCCGTTTTCAGCAAGAACAGTATTATATCCTTCCATTTCAAGAGCAGCAGAAAGACCTTCTCGGATATTTTTTTCGTCATCTATAATTAAAATATTGAACTTCATATAAAACCTCGTATTAAATTATATCTGGTAAAAGTCTTTTTTCGCTTTGTGGAATTGGTAAAGTTATTTTAAAAGTAGTTCCTTCACCTACGATTGAATCCACTTCAATTTCGCCACCAAATTCTTTAATAACTTTATAAACCATTGTTAATCCAAGCCCAGTTCCTGTAACTTTTGTTGTAAAATAAGGTTCAAAAACTCTAGAAACTGTATTTTCATCCATACCAATTCCGTTATCTGTTACAGAAATTATGTATTTATCATCTTTTATTTTTGCAGAAATAGTTAAAGTTCCACCTTCTGGCATCGCTACAATAGCATTTTGAACTAAATTTATCATTACTTGTTTAAATAATTTTTCATCAAGTAAGATTTTTGGTGATTTTTCTATAAAATCAGTTTTTAGAATAATATTTTTTTCATTTAGTTCTGGTTTAAAAAAATCAATATAAGATTCTAAAATTTTTACAGGATTTTCAGGTAATAATTCTGCCGAAATTGGTCTTACTGCAAACAAAAAATCTACAATAATATTATTCAATCTATCAATTTCTTGATTAATTATATCAAGATATTTTTCCAAAAATTTTTCATCTGGAATTTTTTCATCAGTTGCTCTTGCTTTAGAAATTGATTTTTGCAATAACTGAATATAAATACTAATACTACCAAGAGGATTTTTAATTTCATGAGCAACACTTGCAGCTAAATTTGTTAAACTTGCTAAATTTTCCATTCGATGTAACAAGGTTTCTTGATTTCGTTTTTCAGTTATATCATCAATTTTTATGATAGTACCACAAAGTTTTTTATTTTGAACTAACGGTAACAAACTGATATTTAAATATCTGGCAGCACCAGCAGGAGTTTTTAAAATAAATTCTTCGCTAATATTGATTTTTTTTTCGTTACTTGCTTTTTGTAAAAAAGAAGCAATATCTTCATCATCAACAAGATTCCAAATTTCATCATCACACTGTAAATCAGCTTGTTTTGATTCATAATATCTTGCTTTAAGAGGTAAAAGCCTATCTCCGACTTTGTTTGATTGAGTAATTTTCCATTTTTCGTCACAAATGATAAGACCTGTACTAATACTTTCCAAAACTGAAAACAAAGATTCATTTTCTTCCACAAGTTGATTAAACAACTGTTGTATTTGGTCAGGTGATAATTTTGAGATTTTTTTACTAATTCTTTTTACAAAAGCGTTCAACCGATTAATTCTCCAGCAAGATTTTCTAAAGCTGCTACAGGATTTTGATTAAAAATTGTTACGTTTTCATAACACTTCTTAATAGAATTTAATAAAAATTGTTGCTTTTCTGCAAATAAAATATGTTTATCTGTAAAATTTTCTGTACGAATTCTTTCTTTACCTTGTGTAAAAAAACTATTTAAGAAAATTGATAAAATTATCCTTGGTTCAAATTGATTTAATTCTTTTGAAATAACATCAATTTTAGGGAAATAACCTTGATTTATCGAATTTATAAATTCTACAGCATGATTACTGATAGTTTCTTTAGAAACTGGTAAAAAACTACACAAGTAATCATTTATGTTAGTACCTTCATCATGAAAAACTCTAGAAATTACATCTTTGTTTTGTTCCTGAGTCCGTTCAATGAAAGGATAAGTTCTTACTCGAGATAGAATTGTGGGCATAACAGCACCTCGTTTAGATGTTGTTAATATGAACAAAGTGTTTTCTGGTGGTTCTTCCAAAATTTTTAGTAAAGCATTTCTAACAGAATCTAACATTCTATCTGCATTCTCGATGATTAAAACTTTTTTTTCGCTTGTTGTTGTATATCTAGCCCAACTTGAAACATTTCTTATATGTGAAACAGGAATAGAATCATACATAAAACTACTTTCTAGTTTTTCACATTGGGTTAATAAAGTTTGTGCGTTTTTTTTGATTTTCTCGATATCTCCAAGATTTTCTTGAGGTCGCATTGGATCAAATTCTTCTAAAAGTTCATCAATAGTTTGAATATATGGTGAAATTTTTGAAGCCTTATCATCGCCTTCATAAAAAACAGGATTAAAACGAGAAGTTAATTTTCTAACACTTCTTACAAAAAGATAATTTGTAGGAATTTTAAACTGAGAATTAGATTCAACGGCCCTGATATAAGTATCTTTTGCAGCTGCAATTTCTAAAGTACAATCTCTTGGACCAGTAATCAATACATCAGTACTTGTAAGCGCCTTGTGTTTTAAACAGGAACTACAAGTACAAGCCCACTCACCTTTTTTTCTTCCTTCAGATTTACAAGAAAGCACACGAGCTAACTCCAATGCAGCTGTCAACTTTCCTGTTCCTACAGGACCAGAAAATAAAATTGAGTTTGGAAGCATATTTTTTTTTATATCTTCAACTAAAAGTTTTGATGTACTTTGATAAAGCAAATTCTCAAACATTAAATTTTCCCAAAGTGTTTATAAAATTGTAAGTTATATTTACAACACCTTTAATAGATTCTGTATTTACAAAAATTGGTAAAATTTTACTTGCAAAAAAACTTTTTGATAAAAATTCTGTTAAATCAAAAAAAGGTTGAACAATTAAAATCACACAGAATACACCTACAATTAACAAACCTTCTGCTAATCCCCAGAAAAATCCTAAGGCTCTATCTAAGCCACCCATAATTTCTCCAGAAAAAATTGTTTTTATCAAAAGCTGTAATAATCGTAAAATTATGTATGAAAAGATAAAAATTATTAAAAATGAAATTATCGTAGTCAAATAAGGTACATTGATGTATTTTGAAACAAAAACAGCAAATTGAGGAGCAAAAAATACACCTAGTAAAATACCTACAACAAATGAAGCCTTTCCGAAGAAACTTGCTACAAAACCTTTTATTACAGCTACTAATACACATGCTAAAATAATAACAAGAAAAATTAAATCAATAAACGCAATTGTCATATAAAACCCCTATCCTATAAGTTTATTAAAAATAATATCAGCAATTTTTTTTGCTGGTTTTTCACTACCATAAAGTTTTTTACAAGATGCAATCATTGAATCCCGTTTATTTTCAGAAAGAAATTCATTCATTGTATTCAAGAAAACTTCATCTGTTAAATTTTCTGAATTTAAACTAATTGCACATCCTTTTTCTTCAAAATACTTTGCATTTTCAACTTGGTCGCCCCTAGAACCTGCAACAGAAAGTGGTATTAAAACCATGGGTTTGTATTGTACTACAGATTCCCAAAGTGAATTCGCACCAGAACGAGAAAGTATCACATCTGCACAAGCCATAACATCAGCCATTTGTGAATAAATAAATTCAAAGGGATAATAATCTTTATTTGAAACTTCCATAAAGTAATCTTGTTTTTTTCCCGTCTGATGTATAACTATATAGTTTTTACATAAATTTTCAAGATTATTCCAAACTAAAAGATTTATTTGTTTTGCTCCTAAACTTCCACCTAAAACTAATAAAATCGGTTTAGTAATTTGTTTTGAAGTTTCATTTTTTGAAGATAAAACAAATTCAATTCCCTTATTTTTATCAGCGGTGTAAAAAATAGGTCGCACAGGATTTCCTGTTACAATTGTTTTTTCTTGGATAGCAACAGGTAATTTTGTTTTAGTTTCTTCGTAAGAAACCAAAAGTTTTTCGGCAACTTTAAGATTAAGTCGAGTTGCTAAACCAGTTGAAAAATCACATTCATGAGTAAAAACTGGAATTTTTAACAACTTTGCAGCATAACAGGATGGCACACTTACAAATCCACCTTTAGAAAATACAACTAAAGGTTTTAATTTTGCAAGGTGAAAAAAAGCACAAATAAATCCAGCAGCTATTTTGAATAAATCTATAAAATTCTGAAAAGAAAAATAGCGTCGTAATTTACCACAAGGAATACCAATAAATTTATCCACGCTACCACTTTTTTCAACAAGATTTTTATCCATTCCTTTTGATGAACCAATCCACACAATATTAACATCAAGAGAAGTTCCATCAATTTTTGTTGAATTTATTTTTTCTTTTAGTTCGTCTACAACAGCCAGCCCTGGATAAATATGCCCTCCAGTTCCACCACCTGTAAAAACTACAGTTTTCATAATTACACTCTTTCTCTATATAAATTCAAAATTTCTTCTTTTTTGAAAAGGGTTGCGTAATCGATACTTGACATTCCCATTCTATCTTTGATAGTTGGATCTGCACCATTTTCTGCAAGAATTCTACAAATTTCAAAATTTTCACTTCCTGTTGCAAGAATTAAAGCTGTTTGTCCATCACGAGAAACAAAATTTAGATTTGCTCCCCTATTAACAAGAAGTTCTACAATAGATATATTTGATTTCCATACAGCATCCATAACAGCTGAATATCCTCTATCGTTAGAAACTGCATCAATATCGGCACCTTTTTCTAAAAGCCATTGTACCATATCAAGTTTTCCATTTCTAGCTGCATTACACAATAAAGGAGTTCCTGCAGAATCTCTTTCATCAACACTCATTCCAGCCTTAAAAAATAATTCACAAATATCTAAGGCATTTTTTGCAATTTGAAATGAAAAACAATCAGGAGTAAAAGGAATACCTTTTTCAAAAAGAACTTTAAGAGCATTTTTCTTTTCTTCAAGTTCAACATATTTTGGTAGATTTTTCTCTAATAAATTATACAAATTATTTAAATCTGAATAATCTGTTACTAAATCATCATTTATTAAATCTAAAACAAACTCAGACTTTATGATATTTTTTGAAACGAAAACAGGAATTTTCTTCCCTATTACAAATCCTAAAGTAAATAAAAAACTCTTATGATTCAAAAATTCAGAAGGAAGATTAAAAATCCCATAATCTGTATGATTTAATGAAGAAAAGAGAGATGAATCCACAGTATCGCTTGCAACATCTTCTAAATTGATAATTGTACATTTTCCATCATTATTTGATATTAATTTTTCAATTGCATCTAATTTTTCAAATTGTTGCGAAGAAAAAAGTAGCCAATTCATAGATAAGATTTTACAACATCTTTTGAAAGCATACAAGCAAAAAATGAAAAGAAATTTACTGTCACATAATAAAAAAAGACCTAGCCAAAATGACCAGGTCTTTACTTGCCGCCGGACAGAATCGAACTGTCGACACATGGATTTTCAGTCCATTGCTCTACCGACTGAGCTACAGCAGCAATTTATGTTTTGAATATATCTATTTTACAAAAAAATGTCAATATATAAAAAAAAATTTTTAAATAAATTTATGAAAAAGTAACGAATTTTTCTATTGCATGTGTTACAATATGTGTATATAGTTTAAATATACATTGAATGCTAACTTGCTTTCATAATAAATTTTCAACTTTAACAAAGGATGGTACAAAATGAAAAAAATTATACTTTGTTCATTATTAATTTTTACAATAGTATTTTCAAGCTTTGCAGAAGTAAAAAAACCGGCAGACTTTACAACTGAAAATATAGAATCAGGTCTAAACGATTTTACATTTTCATTGATAAAAACTGCCCCAAGTACAGTTTCTCATCAAAACATGTGGGCATCTGGTTACATCGGACAGTTACTTGATTTACCACCACATTTAGGAGGTGGTGTTTCTTTTGGAATGGCTCAATTAAAAACTGAGGGTCTTGCAACTGTTTTTAAAGAAATGGGATTAACTTACGATGTTAAAAATCTTTTCTTACCTACACTCACTTTTGATGCACGTATTGGAGGATTATTAATTCCATTTGATTTAGGTGTTCATGGAATGATGATAAAAAATCCACTTGAGTTTAATATTCAAGAAACAGTTTTTTCAATCGACTACGGAACTGTAGGTGCTGATGTTCGTATTCCTTTAATAAAGGAAGAAGGTGCATTACCTAACCTTTCAATCGGTGCAGGTTACGCTTACAGCAAAGGTAATGCAGGAATAAATGTAAAAGAAGGAACAGCTAGTATTTCAGCAGGTTATGAATCTCAAATTCTACAAGCTACTTTACAACTTTCTAAAAAAATACTTATAGTAGAACCTTTTGTTGGACTACGCGGAACTCTTTCTAGCAATAAACGAAATTGGTCTTGGAACTACGACGGTACAAAAGCTCTTGATGAAGAAGCACTTGAATCCTTAGGCGAAGAAGGACAAGCCTTACTAAAAGAAACAAAAACTTTTGATTCAGGTGATTGGTCAGGATTTGCATTTAATAAAGAAGATCCAAATTACACAGCACAAATTTTTGCAGGAATTGGAATTGACTTTTTATTCATTGCTCAAGGAACATTAAATGTTTCTTATGATTTAGTAAATCAAATTTGGGCAGGTGGATTAAGTTTAAGAGTAAAATTCTAAAATAAATATAATACAAAAAAAGGACTGACGTTTTAGAAGTAATTCTTTAGTAAATACTTCAATCTGTCAGTCCATTTTTTTTCTTAAAAATTGCTCTACTTACTTAATTTTTTGAAAAGTTTTATTAGCAATCCTTTTTTTCCAATTAACAACCAATATAAGAAAGCTAAAATTGCAATTATTGGAACCCCAAACACAATTGCGTAAATCATAATTCCAAACAAACCTACAAAGAAATCTACACAATTTGATAAAAATTCTCTAAAACCTTGCAAGAAATCTGGCCAAACAAAACCTTCATCAGTTGTTCTATGAGGCAATTCTAATGAGATATTTACAGAAGAAAATTCAATTTGTCCAGAAAGACGTTTCATTCTTCCTTCCATAGATTCAATTTCAGAAATTGTGTTATTTAGTTCTTTTTCAATTTGAAGCATATCTTTAATATCTTTTGCTTGTGTAAGATATTTTTGCAATCGTTCTTTCATTATTTTTTTTGTAGATAAACGAGTTTGCAAATCATAAAATTGTTCAGAAACATCTTGAGTTGAAATATTTTTTGATTTTATTACACCTAAATCACCAACAGAATTTAAAGCTTCATCAAACTTTATTGCAGGGATTCTTAAACTATAGTGAGAAAAAGTTGGACTATCAGAAAATGATTCAACATATCCACCAAAATCTTGGCACCATTTTTCAACAGATTCTTGAGCTTTTTTAAGATTTTGAACTTCGATATTAACATTTCCACGTTTTATAAGTTTTCTCTCTACTTCTTGATTTATCTGACCATTTCCAGATTCAGCAGTAACACTTTCTGATACATAACCATAACTTGTATCCATAGCAGATTCTTCAACAACAGCATCAGAAAAAACAGCAGATGAATTTGTTACAGCCATTTTAGGTGCAGATTTCATCATCAATCGTTGACCTGAAGTTGCAACTGAATTTTCTGTAACATTTTTACCACATGAAAAAAACATTAAGATAAAACAAGTAAAAAGTAAGATAAAATTAAGATTTTTTTTCATAAAATTTTATTCCTCCATAAAAATAAAGTTTTAAAGTAACTTTAACTTGTATTATATTTGAAACAGTTAAAATTAGTTTTAGTTTCAAGAATTATACTATAAAAAACTAGAAAATACAAAAAAAAAAGGAAACCTTCAAAAAAGAAGATTTCCTTTAGTAGCGGCTGTGGGGCTTGAACCTACGACCTAACGGATATGAGCCGTTTGCTCTACCTGCTGAGCTAAGCCGCCGTGATGTATAGAACATATCATATTGAAAAAAAAATGTCAATATGGCTATGAAATAAAGCAAGAAGAAATTATGTAAATGAATAATTTTCAACCAACGCTTTCGACGAAAAATGTCCCGCGACCTGCGGCTCCTCACTTCGTTCGTCAAGGCAGGTCGGTTCCATTTTCCGTCTACGCGTTGGCTACAATTTTGCGTTTACGCAATGTTTCTTGCTTTGTTTGCGACAAGTGGCAGGAAATTGGGAACAATGCAGTTTTTTTTAGAATAACATATTTTTCTTGTACTAGTTATTATTTTGCAAAATTCTATAGAGCAAGTTGACATGAATAAAACTCTATATTATTATTCAATTTTAACATTTTTAATGAAGAGGAAATTCAAATGGAACTAGAAAAATTTAACGCCCCATTTAAAGGTCGCTCATTACTTACTTGGATAGATTACACTCCAGAAGAAATTCTTAAATTTTTAGAAATTGCAGAAAATGTAAAAGCACAAGCAAAAAACAATGAAACTCACCTTAGATTTTTAGGTAAAACTATCGCTTTAATTTTTGAAAAACGTTCTACTCGAACAAGATGTTCTTTTGAAACAGCCTTTGGCGAAGAAGGAGGACATCCTGTGTTCCTTTCAACACAAGATATTCAACTTGGAGGAAAAGAAACTATCGAAGACACAGCTCGTGTTTTAGGTAGAATGTTTTCTGCTATTGAATTTAGAGGATTTTCACAAAAACATGTAGAAATTTTATCAAAATATTCAGGAATTCCAGTTATCAACGGTTTAACAGATGAATTTCACCCAACTCAAGCACTTGCAGATATTTTAACTTTAAAAGAAACATTTGGAACTTTAAAAGGCTTAAAATTAGTTTATTGTGGTGATGGAAGAAACAATGTTGCTCGTTCAACAATGATAATCTGTTCAAAACTTGGAATCGATTTTGGAATTTTCAGTCCAAAAGAACTTTTCCCTGACCAAGAAATTATTGACATTTGTAAACCATTTGCAGAAAAATCTGGTGCAAAAATTGAAATTTCTGATGATATTTCTATTGTAAAAGGAGCAAATGCAGTTTATACTGATGTATGGATATCTATGGGAGAAGAAGCTTTAAAAGATGAAAGAACTAAACTTCTTGCACCTTATCAAGTAAATCAAAATCTTATGGATAAAACCGAAAATCCTGACGCAATATTTTTACATTGTTTACCAGCAGTAAAAGGCGAAGAAGTAACAGCTGATGTTATCGAAGGTAAACAAAGTAAAGTTTGGGATCAAGCTGAAAATAGAAAACACACAATCAAAGCTATAATGTTAGCATTGATTTAAACAAACAGTTAAGCAAGGGGCGATTTTTATGAAAAAACTTATTTTTATTTTTTTTGTAGCACTAATTAGTTTTGGTGCATTTGCACAAGATTTAGAAAATGAATCAGATTTATTTTACATCAATGTACCGATTATAAGAGTTTATGATCACATTGATGCATACATCGTTCATTACCAAAAAGGAAATATGGATGTAGGTCAAGCTTTTATTCCTAAAGAATGGTTCAACACAAAAGAAGTTAATAAATCAAGAGTTAGACCTTTAGCAAAAGGTGTTCAACCTTATATGACAGTTATTTATTCAGAAGGTACTTTCCAGAAAGTGTATATTAATATGCCAGAAAACAGAAGACATTCTTCATGGAAAATTCTTTCACATAATGTAGATGTTGCTTCAAGAATGAATACAGAAACATTAGAAATAGAATACTAAAATTGTAGGTTCTTATGTCTATAATTTCAGAAGAAAAAGTATCTAACTTAAAAAATTTTATTAAATCTCATGAAAATTTTTATATTATAGGACATAAGGAACCCGATGGTGATTGTATTTCTAGTTCTTTAGGAATGGCAGAAATACTAAAAAAATTTAATAAAAAATATCAACTTTTATCTGCTGGACCTTTTAAACGCCCAGAAATAAAGAAATTTGAAAAACAATTTAATAAACTTCCAAAGAAAAAATTTGATAAAAAGAATTCGGCAGTTATTATCGTAGATTGCTCCGAAATAGAAAGAGTTGGTGATGAAATATCTGAAATTATCAAGGATTATGATTTATTCATAATTGATCATCATAAAACATCAAATGCTGATGAAAATTTATCAATTATCTATCCATCTGCCCCTGCTACAGCATATTTAATTCAGTTGATTTACGAAGATATTATTGGTCCTCTTGATAAAACTTTAAGTGAAATTATTTTCTTTGGAATTTGTACTGATACAGGTTATTTTAGATTTTTAGATTCAGACACAAGTGATGTTTTTTCTGCAATTTCTCGTTTGGTTGAAAATGGTGCAAATCCAAGAGCAACCTACACAGAAATCAATAGTGGAAAACCTTTTTCTACT
>CALBXN010000136.1 GCA_937890485.1 uncultured Treponema sp. | reverse complement strand
TCATCATCTTCAACATCATCATCTAACACGTCTTCATCATCAATTCCATCATCTTCTACAAAAAGAATGCTGTTTTCTTGAAGTGAATTATAAATTTTTGACATTTTTTCGGAATCTTTGATAAGCTCAGGAGATAATAACTCATTTAATTCCTCCCAAGTTATCTGTTTCTTAGCTTTTGCATAATCAACAAGCTTTGCTATTGCAGAGTCCAGTGCGTTGTCTGTCATCCAGTGGCGTCCTTTTTTATTCGATTTCTAAGTTCTAAATCTATTCTCATTTTTTCATTGAGTAATAAATCTAGTTTCTGTTGTTCCTCAAGAGTATTTCCAGTACATAAACGGATTTGATTTAATAATCTATCGCGTTTTCTTTCAAGACTATTCTTCTTAATAAGCCAGATACAATCATCAATAGTCTGCTGAGAGTTTATCGAATATTCACCAGATGTAACAGATTTTGTTACAATCGCCTGCACTCTCGCATCAGTACATTTTGAAAGAAAAGTATCATAACTCATAGAACCTTCCCTATAACACTCTTCAAGGGCAATAAACATATCTTTTGCCAAAGCATCTTCAAAATCGTCTTCGGATAAATCAATTCGCATCTTAGAAAAATAATCAACATTAGCAATAACAGCGAGCATAGCCCTAGTCTCGGCATTTAATACAATTTTTTCTGTTTTATTTGCTTTTACGTTAATATCAGTTGATGGTGATTGTAATCTACTTCTTGCTTTGTCCCGATATTTGAAGTCAGCTTTCACGGCTTCAGATTTTAAATTATATGTCTGAGATAATTTTTCCAGACAACTGTCTCTTTGAATATCGGAATGTAACACATCAATATAAGTAAAAAAAGCTAAAGATGCCTTTGTCTTACCATCAGGAGTATCAATATTGTACGTCTTCGCAAAAACCGATAACAAATAGTCCGAATCAATTATAGCGTCAGATACTAATTTTGTCAACGTTTCAGAACCAATTTTTTTTAGAATTTCTGAAGGATCTTTTCCTCCACTTAATTGTATTATCTTAACTGGTAAATCTAATTTCCTACAAAGCAAAATTGCCTTATAGGTTGCTTTTTGACCAGCTTCATCAGAATCTAATGAAAGATAAACAGTATCAACAAAGGATGAAATTATTTTAACCTGTTCTTCTGTAAGTGCAGTTCCTAAAGGTGCAACAGCATTTGTAATTCCAGCTTGATGATAGGCAATAACATCCATATATCCTTCGCAAAAAATTACTGATTTTTCACGACGAATCGATTCTTTTGCAAAATTAAATGCATAAAGAGTTTCACCTTTTTTATACTGAATCATCTCTCCACTATTTAAATATTTAGGACCTTCACCATGTAAAATCCTTCCACCAAAGGCAACAACCTGATTTTTTCTATTAAAAATCGGAAACATTAACCTATCTGAAAAAAAAGCTATATCAGGATATTTTTTAGAAAACAAACCACTTTCATTTAAGAATTCCTTTGAATAATTTTTAGATAACAAAAATTTTTTTAACCAAGTTCTATCTGCTGGGGAATATCCTAATTGAAACTTATCGATAATTTCCTTTGAAACACCTCTTTCATAAAGATAATCAAGAGCAAATCTTCCCATTTCACTTTCTTTTAAAAAGAACTGAAAAGAAACACAAGTTCGTGAATATAAATCTAAGTATTCATCTTTCTTTTTTTCTAAAGGATTTTCTTGTACTACAGCATTTCCATCGTAAATAACTTCAATTCCTGCTTTTTTTGCCAATTGAATAACAGCGTCAGTAAAACCTATCTTCTCAATTTCCATAACAAAATTGATAGCACTTCCACCTTGTCCGCATCCAAAACAGTGATACATTCTTTTATCTGGTACAACGTGAAAAGAAGGAGTTTTTTCATTATGAAAAGGACAACATCCCCACCAATCACTACCTCTGCGTTCAAGTCGTGTATATTCACCAATAAGAGAAATTATATCAGTTCTTGTATTTACTTCATCTATTGTAGAAGAAGAAATTTTAGCCATTAATATCCAGCCGCCTTTTTTGTTGAAAGAGATTTTCCCATCTCTGTATGCTCATCAAAATATGATGAAAAATAATGCGTTCCTTTTTCAACATCTACTAGTCTAAAAAAGTAATAGGATGTTTTAGGAGGATTTCCTGCTGCACTTAAAGCAACCATTCCAGGATTTGAAATTGGAGTTGGTGGCAACCCTGCGTGAATATAAGTATTATAAGGACTTTCGATTTTCAAATCCTTATAAGTTATAACCTCAGGATGAGGCCGACCTTCAATTTCTGTAATAATATATTCAACTGTTGCACAAGAATACAAACCAATAGTCCTTCGTAATCTATTTGAAAAAACACTAGCAATCAAAGGTGCTTCTTCTTTTACCCGATATTCACGCTCAACAATAGAAGCTAAACGCAAAACATAATATAATTTTTCAGTACTTAAAAGTTCAAATTCTTTTACTGTAGAAATTTTATCAAAAAAGTTTTCTACCATAATTGAAACAACATCATCTGCATCCATAGAGGGTGTAAAATAATAAGTATCTGGAAATAAAAAACCTTCAAAACTTTCGATATTTTTTAAATTATATTTTTCTAACAATGTAGAATTTTTACAAGCAAGTAAAAAAGCTTCTTTTGAGACAACATCTTTCTTTTCTAAAATCTCACCAATTCTTCTCATCGTTAAACCTTCTGGAATAGAAATAACAATCTGAGCCTGTTTTCCACTTTCAATCACAGCAAGAATTTCTTTAACAGAAAGAGAATTGTCAATATTATAAACACCGGCTTTTATATTTGGTTTTACAAATCTTGAATAAATATAAAATACCAAAGATGATTTTATCATTTGATTTTCATATAAATTTTGTCCTACTGATTTCAAACCAACACCACGAGGAATTTTAACAGTAAATTCTTTAAATAATTCAGAATCTTTATCATTACAAACTGGAGACAACAAATTTGTAAAAATAATAACTCCACAAACACACAAGGTAATTAACAAAACAAACAAACTAATTAAAATAGTTTTAACTTTAATTTTCATTAAAAAACTTCTCCGCTTCATCTATAGTCATTGAATTATATACAAAATCTTGTAGCTTTAAAAAAAACAAACTTAATTCTTCAGACAAAGAAATATTATTCTTTCTGATATGATAACAAAGCTCCTTTGCTTGTTCAAAAGAAAATGAAAAATCAAAATTTTCATCAAGTGAATTATCTAACATAAAAACTCCAAATTAAAATTCTTCTTCCAAACCTTCTATGGCGAGTTCAACTTGGATTTTATTTTTTACAGAATTAGCATACCATCTAGCAGACTCTAAAATAGAATAAATTTTTTTATCATCATACTTTGGTTCATGATGAAATAAATAAATTTTTTTTATCATCCAATTTGAAGCAAAATCTATTGCATAACAAAATGTAGAATGTCCCCAATTTTCTTTCCCAGAAGCTTCTTCCACTGTATATTGGGAATCCATAATCAAAATATCAGCATTAGAAAAAAAAGTTTTATTTTTTTCGGATTGTTCAAAATCCTTAGGTTTTAATTCAGAATCAGTTGCATAAATTATTTTTTTTCCTTCTGGACTTTCTACAGAAAAAGCAACACAACCATTTGGATGAAACATACTTTTTGTATTTATTTTATAATTTGAAATCGAAAATTCTTCACCTTCTTGTACATAGTGAAATTTTAAATTTTTTGAAACATTAGAAAATTCTACAGGAAAAAATGGTGCTTTCATTTGTTCTGACAAATATTTTTCTAAATCTTTTTTGACAGAATAAAAATGAATTTCAAAATTAGAATTAAAAATTGGGTCAAAAAAAGGTAACCCTTGAATATGATCCCAATGAAAATGTGATAAAAAAATGTGTATTTTACAATTTTTATTTTCTATTAAGACTTTTCCAAGTTCTCTAATTCCAGAACCTGCATCAAAAATAAAAACCTCATCTTCAGAAATTCTTAATTCAACACATGGAGAATTTCCACCAACAGTAGATGTAAGCCATTTAGGAAGATGTGAAACAAATTTTTCCCTGGAATCCATTGATTGCAAATCTGATACCGAAATCTGTTGAATAATAGCTTGAATTTTTGACATAAGTTTTTGAGAAGACAATGGAGATGGAATTGAACCTCTTACGCCCCAGAATTTTAATTTCATAATCTACTCTCCATAAAATTCATTTTTCTTGATAGGAAGATTTGAATCATATTCATCTTTTGCTTTTTTAATTTGTGCAAAATCATAAAATTCTCCACTATCAATTCCAGGGCAAGTTATACTTTCATCTTTCCAGTTTTTTTCATCTTTTAATATAAAAGACCAAAAAGGATATGTTCTACATTGCACAGGTCGACCTTCATAGGCTTCACAACCATCTTTCCATAAAATACAATCAAAGTTAGGTTTTTCTTTTAAACATAAAACTTCACTACCATCATAATATGGAACCCAACGGCAATACTTTTCGATAAACTCATCTTTTGAATAATTAAGACAAGAAATAAGGTTTGATAAATCTTTATATGAAAGATAAACATAGCCACTTTCCTTGGTACAACAACGAGAACATCGTTTACAAGAAAAATTCAATCCATCAATATAAAATGGTTGTGACAAAATTTACCTCCCATAAAAAACAACAGTGCTATCTAATGCGAGTAAAAAAAAAGGTGTTGAAACTCATTCAACACCATTTGGGCAGAGAAGGATTCGGACCTTCGAAGGCTGAGCCAACAGATTTACAGTCTGCCCCCTTTGACCGCTCGGGAACCTGCCCGTATTCGAAAAACCTTGAAAGGTTTATAAAGCCAACTTAGGGATTCGAACCCTAGACCCCGAGATTACAAATCACGTGCTCTGGCCAGCTGAGCTAAGTTGGCATAACTAACGAACAATTAGAATATATATTTTATAAAAAAAAATGTCAATATACTTTTTTTATTTTTTTACTTTTTTTGTTATTAATTTTTATTTTGTCAAATCAGGACGAAGCACCTCTGCTCCGTTTAAATAAACACTCTTACCTTTCTCTTGAGAATAAGCTAATATTAAACATCTAATAACATTTTTCAAACTATTTTCAAAAACAGGTTCTAAAGAACAAAATAATGGAACATCAGAAGCAAAACCAGCTCTTCGAAGTGCAGCAGCAGGATTTAATTTTGTTAAATCAGGAGTGGATGTAAACTGAATAGAAACAATATCTGATTCATTTATTTTATTTTTTTCAAGAATTGTAGAGTATAATAAGGAAGTATTCTTAACTATATCCTCTACAGAATCTTGAGTACAAATAGCTCCTCTAATTCCATAAAGTCGATTATTAATTTTATTTGAATTTTCCATAAAAACTCCTTAAAAAAAAATATTATAATTAAAATTTCATTCCAGATGAAATAAAATCAAATGCACTTGTCAAAGAAATTATAATAATGGAGAAAATTAATAAAAACACAAACAAAAAATCATAAA
>CALBXN010000135.1 GCA_937890485.1 uncultured Treponema sp. | reverse complement strand
AGGACTGAAAATCCTTGTGTCCCCGGTTCGATTCCTGGTGGCACCACCAAGAAAAAAGCAGTTACAGATAATTGTAACTGCTTTTTTTATGCTATATTTGCAACTATAATACCATAACTTAAGCTTTAATGATATGAAAAGAATCTCTTTTATTGCCACATTTTTGTTGATGTTCATTCTGTCCATCCAAGCACAACAGGCAAAATATGTTTTTTACTTTATTTACATCAATTCCACGACCATCATCAATAATATCAATAACAATCATATTACCTTCGTTACTTGCTTTAAGCAACAAAGTTCCTTCATCATTTTTTCCTAATTTTAATCGATCAGAAGGATTTTCGATTCCGTGATCCAAAGAATTACGAACACAATGCATAATTGGATCAAGCAAATCTTCTACAACAGACTTGTCAAGTTCAGTATCTTCACCTTCGATAACAAGATTTACTTTTTTATCTAAATCTTTACATAAATCACGAACGACTCGAGGAAATCTTGAGAAAATCTGATTAATTGGCACCATTCGAATTTTCATCACACCTTCTTGAAGTTCCCCTGCAATTCTTCCAAGATTTTGTGTAGATGAACGGAATTTTCCTGCCATATTTTTGAACTCAGAATCAAAAGAATCAAACATTGAATAAATATCACCAAAATCCTCGTTTATTTCTGCTTTCAATTCTTTTAAAGTTGTTCCATTTTTTACAGAATCAACATATTCAGGAACAGAATCTATCAAACGACGAACTTTTTCTTTATAAGATGTTTCTGCATTCTGCAATTGATTTTGCATCTTTGTAAGTTGAATTGCAGTTTGATTAAATGCAGCCTTTGTAATTACAGTTTCACTTATCAAATTAAGAAGATAATCAATTCGTTTTGAATCAACTCTTAAAACACTTCCTGCATTTGAAGTAGTTGTTGATTTTTTTTCTGTATTTTTCTTTGCAGAAGTTTTTTCTGATTGTTCTTCATTTTGATTTTGTTGTGCAGACACAATAGTTTCTGCAACAACTTCATTTGTAACAGATTCTTCTTTTTGAAGAGGAACTTCTTGTTCAACAGAAATATTTGCGGATTCTTCCACCATAGATGATTCTTGAACAAAAGTTTTAGAATCAGATACACTTGTTATCAATTGAGCATCAGCACACAAAGAAACATCATCTAAGAAAGCGGCATCTTCAAGTTCATCTTGAGTTAATGAAGAAGCAACAAAATAAACAACTTTTGGCTGAAAATCATCTTCATACAAAACATCAAAATCAGGAATTGTCTTTAATACACTTCCCTTTTCTTTTAGTGAAGCAAAAACTTGAATACCACCTACAGAATTCATAGGATTTGATTCATCGAACAAAACAGTAACACCCCAAAGTTGTTGAGCACCCTCGCAAAGTTCTTTTAATTCTAGAACTTCATATTCTGAAAGTAAAGAATAATTTCATCTGTTGAAGGAACAACCATTTCTTCTGTTTTTTGCACAGTTAAAACTTGTTCTGTAGTAGGACGCAAATTTTGTGACACAGTAGATGATTTCTTTTTCTTTTCACCCTTAGCAGGAATAAAAGACATTAATTTTTCTCTTATAGGAGAAACATCCTCTTCATATACAGTACCATTTGAACGACAATTTAACATTTCTTTTATTACATCAATCGAGGATAGAAGAATATCAATAACATCACCAGAAATATCAACTGTTCCAGAACGCAGTTCATCAAGTAAATCTTCAACTACATGAGTGAAAGTAGAAAGTTCCGTCATTTCCACAGTGGCAGAACCACCTTTTAAAGTATGGGCAGCTCTAAAAATTTCATCAACGGCCTCGTGGTTAGTAGGGTCATTTTCAATGACTAAAATATTACTTTCTAGGTTTTCAACCTGTTGCTCTGCTTCTGCAAAAAAATCTTTTAGTAATTCTTCATTGTTCAAGTCTAAATAATCACTCATATTAAACTATTTTATACGATTTATTCCATAAGTCAAGATAACAAATGAACAAAATTAAATAAAACTTTTAATCAAATTGTATTTTTATAACTTTTATGTTATTATAGTAAAGATTTCATTTTTTGTGCCGATAGTATAATGTGGAAGACTATATTTTGGAGAAAAATTTGGTGAAAGCATCTATTTTTAACAAATTAAAATCTCATAAGAAGATTATTTTTATTTTAATTAATATTTTATTACTCTCATATACTGTTTTTTCAGTTCCTTATTTTAGTGGAACTATGGGAATCGGAGGAAGATTTCAACCTGTACCAGAAAAATTCCCAGATTTATTAATGGATGCATACTTTGCAGGTCAATTTGATATTTCATCATCATTAACTTTGAGAACTTCTCTTAGTATGTTTACAACAGAGTCTATTCTTAAAGAAAGTATTTTTCAGAATACAGCAGCTAAATTTAATCTAGATGAAGTATCCTTAACTTACAGAGGTTCAGTAGGTGCAATTTCACATTTTTTAGGAATGTACATTGGTGAATATGACCCAGTAGGTTCTGACATATATTTGCAGCGACAATTTGGAATTCCTTCTTTCGCATCAAGATTAACACAGACAATTTGTGGAATTTCAAAAGCAAAAATCTATGACATGGCAGGAATTGGTGGTACATATAACATAAAATTTCCTCAAAATATTGCACTGGGATTAAATGTCTATTACAACAAAGCAAAAGATTGGACATCAATCACTGTAGGTGAAAGTTTAGATAACACAGATGACTTTTTTGTAGAAAGTTTAAATACAGATTTACGATTTGCTGGTGCATGGAGAGCAGCTGCCATTGATTTTAGTTTTGGTTTAACAATGCCAATGAAAAAAGAGATTACTTTTGAAGATGGAAATACTCAAAAAGTTATTCTATTAATTGAAAGAGCTGATATGCATGCTGGATTTACAGCTTTCTTTGGTAGTAGCAATTCATCTTCTCTTTTATTCCAAGCAGGTTTTACAAAATTAATTATAGATCCTAACGTTGCAAAAAAAGAACAAGTATTATCTTTTAATGATGTATACATCTTAGTAGAACCAAGATTTGTATCAAGAAGTTTATGTCTTTCACTATCATTATTTAATATGCCTAATTCTACAAAAGAGAATCTTTTTTATATTGAAGATCCTGTAGGAGTAAGTGTTTCATTATATACACCTTGGATTTCTTTATCAGGAAACAAAAGTCAATTTGGACTTATGGCAACAATGTCTTCAAGTGAATCCCTAGATAATATTATTAAAACAAATGAAGAACAACAAAACTTGGATATTATAAAAGAAAATTTAAGATTATTTCTTTCCCCGTATGGAACAGTATGTGTAGGAGCTGGAAAAATAAATTTTTCAATTAATGTCAATGCATTTGATATAAAAGATTGGAAATCATTTTTAGATAATTTTTCAGTAATTGCAGGATATAAGGTACAAATATGATAAAATTTAAATCTGTTGCACAATTATTTTTAATCTCAATAGTCTTATTTATCACACCATCTTTATTTGCAGCAGATTTGTATCTTGGAGCAAATTATGATAATTACAACTCAGAAGCAAAAAATACTTTTGGTGGTTCAGTAAAAATTAATGAAAATTTAACAGATGAAATATCTATTCAGGCTGCTGTAGAAAACAAAAAAAACAATAATTATATGGCTTTTTGTGCAGGAAGTTACAATGGAAAGATTTTTAATTTGTTAGGTGGTTTTTTATTTGATTTAAGAAACTCAAAATTTAGTCCAGGTTTTAAATTAGATGGAAGTATTAAATTATTTAATATAATTTCAGTCGGTGCAAATTCAAATTTTGCATTTTCCACAAGAAATATTTTTGAAAACTATATAACTGAAGTTCAAAGTTACTTAACATTTCATTGTCAAAATCAAGATATTAGTTTAATTTTTGATTATTCTAAAACTTCAGTTTTTTTAGATTCCTCGGATACTAAAGAAAAAGATTATTCAATGGGTGGATATTTAGATTTATTAGCCTTAGACGAACGCTCTCCTTTCAAAATCGGATTATTTTTTGGAGTAGAATCTTATAAAAAAACTTATGACGAATTATATAGCGTTTTAGATTTAAATGTAGGTGGACGATTTATTTTTGACCTTGAAAAATTTGGACTTATAGTTGCAGGAGAGTCTACTGTGTATAAAATTGGTGAAGAACTACCACACACTCCATTTGCAATTTCTGTAACAACAAGATTTTCTTTATAAAAAAGCGGCTATCTAAAAAGCATGAATTTTTGCATTAATACTGAACAAGGTTCAATATTACAAAAACTTTTTAGACAGCCTTATTCTACACTACTCTACTTCTAATAATAGTTGATCTATTGGCTTTCCTGCTGGAACCATAGGAAGAACCATTTCGTCAATATTCATATTACAATCGATTATTGTAGGTTTTTTGCTTTCGTAGGCTTTTTTGAAGACTGATTCAAATTCTTCTTCATTCTTTGCCTTAAAACCTTGAATACCGTAAGCTTCAGCAAGTTTTACAAAATCTGGACCTCTATCAAGAGTTGTTTCAGAAAATCGTTTTTCATAAAATAGATTTTGCCACTGACGCACCATTCCAAGAACACCATTATTTACCACAATGATGATTATTGGTAAGTTATAATATTGAATTGTGGCAAGTTCATTACAGTTCATTCTGAAAGAACCATCTCCAGCAAAGTGAACTACAGTTCTATTTGGAAAAGCTGTTTGAGCACCAATAGCAGCACCTGTTCCATACCCCATAGTTCCTAAGCCACCTGAAGTAAGCAAAGTTCTAGGTTTTGAAAATGGATAAAACTGTGCAACCCACATTTGATGTTGTCCTACTTCTGTGGTAATAATTGTATCATCACCTGCAATTTGATTTACTTTTTCGCAAACAAATTTTGGATGTAAAGCAGTTTTTTTTGTGTACATTGGTGGAATATGAGATTTTAACTCAGAAACATAATCATTCCATTCAGATTTTTTTCTTTCTTTAACCAAAGGAATAAGTTTTGTTAAAATATCCTTTAAATTACCAATGATAGAAGCACAAGTTTTTATATTTTTATTGATTTCAGCAGAATCAATATCAATATGAATAAATTTAGTATTAACTGCAAATTTTGATGGATCAGAAATAACTCTATCAGAAAATCTTGCACCAAGAACGATAACTAAATCTGCCTTATTTATTGCAGTGTTAGAGGCTTTTGTTCCGTGCATACCAATCATTCCTGTTGCTAAAGGATGATTTGCAGGGAATGCACTTTTTGCCATTAAACTTACGCCAACAGGAATATTTGCCTTTTCTGCAAAAGTTTTTACTTCCTGGCAAGATTCAGAACTAATAATTCCTCCTCCTGCGTAAATGTATGGTCGAACAGAATTATTTATCAGGTTAGCAACTTGTTCAATTTGACTATCATCATAAGTTTTTCCAGAATTAACTCGTTTGATATTCTTTAAAAGATGAATAGTATCAAAATTTTCAAGTTTTTCTTTTGATAAAGCTTCAAACTCTGTAACACTTGCAGTAACATCCTTTGGAACATCAATCAACACTGGACCTGGACGACCACTTTTTGCAATAAAAAATGCTTCTCGGATTGCACCTGCAAGTTGCTCGATATTTCTAACGATATTACTGTGTTTTGTAATCGGCATTGTTATACCTGTAATATCCACCTCTTGAAAACTATCTTTTCCTAAAAGAGGAGTTGTAACATTACATGTAATGGCAACCATTGGAATAGAATCCATATAAGCAGTTG
Source organism: uncultured Treponema sp. (assembly GCA_937890485.1). Classification (GTDB taxonomy): domain Bacteria; phylum Spirochaetota; class Spirochaetia; order Treponematales; family Treponemataceae; genus RGIG9060. Next base: position 558 of record CALBXN010000135.1, on the reverse strand, counting down.
CAATTCCGGTAACAAGATTTGTAGCCCCTGGCCCACTTGTTGCAAGAACAACACCTGTTTTTCCTGTGGCACGAGAATAACCATCAGCTGCATGAGAAGCACCTTGCTCATGAGCAGTTAAAACATGTGAAATTCTATCCTTATTTTTATAAAGTTCGTCATAAACATTTAGAATGGCTCCTCCAGGGTATCCAAAAACTGTATCAACTCCCTGTTCGATAAGACATTCAATTATAATTCTAGCACCTGTAATTTTCATCATAAACCTTTTTATTGTAAAATTGCTCCTTTGGTCAGAACTGTTTTAAGGTCATTCCGAATTTATTTCGGAATCTTAGTACCAAGATCCTGAAACAAGTTCAGGATGACACTATAGTTTGAACTTTTTAGTCATCCCAGACTTTATAGTCATATCGAATTTTCAAGCAAAACTCGCGACTTATTATTGAAGTATAGGTCGCAAACTTCGTTTGCTATCGAGTTTTGCGTTGCAAAACTCGCAACTATTGTAAAATTGCACCTTTATCTGTTCGCAAACTTCGTTTGCTATCGAGTTTT
>CALBXN010000134.1 GCA_937890485.1 uncultured Treponema sp. | reverse complement strand
CATCGACATTGAGAATATCACAAAGGAGACATTGATCACACTGTTCGACACAATGTATAAGCACATTAGCGGACAGATTATCAAATCAAACAAGAAAATGCTGAAAAACGAATAAAAGAATTAGCACAGTTTATTTCTCAAAAAGCACAAACAAAAGATAATGTTCCAATCACAATTTATGCAAATATCGGAACAATCGAGGATGCTCAACTTGCAAAAGATGAAGGTGCAGACGGAATCGGTCTTTTTAGAACTGAATTTATGTTTATGGAAGCCGCCGAAAAAAATACACTTCTTGACGAAGAAGAGCAATTTAAAGCCTATAAATCTGTGTTGCAAATCATGGGGGATAAATCTGTTACAATCAGAACTTTAGATGCAGGTGGAGATAAAATCATCAATCTAAAAGGAATGCCAGGAATAGAAGAAAAAAATCCTTTACTTGGTTGTCGTGCCATAAGATTTTGTTTACAAGAAAGAGAAATTTTTAAAACTCAACTTAAAGCCTTGTATCGAGCTGGAATTTACGGCAACTTAAAAATTTTACTTCCGATGATTACAAGTCCAGAACAAATTGATCAAACAAAAAAAATAATTTCTAAAGTAAAAGAAGAATTGTTAAAAGAAGGAAAATCTTTTAAAGACGATATTCCTCTTGGTGTAATGATTGAAACTCCAGCCGCCGCAATAATTTCAGATTATCTAGCAGACAGATGCGATTTTTTTTCAATTGGCTCCAACGATTTAACACAATACATAAATGCAGTTGATAGAGAAAACCCAGATGTTGCTCATTTGTATGACGAATTACATCCAGCAGTTTTAAGAATGATAAAACATTCTGTTTTAAGTGCATCTCAAAGCGATATTCCAATTTCAGTTTGTGGCGAAATGGCTGGTCGCGAAGAATCCTTAAAATGCCTTGTGGGAATGGGAGTTAGAGTAATAAGTGTTTCTCCAAAATTAATTTCGCCGATAAAGCAAATACTTTCTAACTTTTCTGTAAAAGAAATGCATGAAGCAGCAGAAATTCGCTTGTTAGATAAAGTGAAAAAATAATCTTTTACTTTATCGTACATTGATTACAAGAGTTTTACAAGTCTAGTTTTAACCTATAGCAGTTTTTTCAAAAATCTGATATTTTGTAAGTTAAAGAAAATCACTTTGTAATTCATAAGGAAGTCATGAAAAAGAAAGACCAAATACAAGAAGAAATTTCTACAAATATGCAAGAAGATTCAGCTGATGAATTTATCTTTGATACAGAAAAAGAATACAAAAATTTGCCTCTTTTAGTAATTGCAGGCCGTCCAAATGTAGGAAAATCTACTTTGTTTAATCGCCTATTGCATAAGCGCCGAGCAATCACAGACCCAACTCCAGGTGTAACTCGTGACCCAATTGAAGAAACAGCATTTATCAACGGAAAGCCTGTTCGCATTATGGATACAGGGGGATTCAAACTTGAACGAGAAATTGGCACAATGGAAGCCGTAATGGATGAATTAGTTGTTGAAAAAACACTAGAATCCTTAAAAAAAGCCGATGCAATACTTTTCTTGATGGAAGCAGGAATTGTTACAGGAGAAGATGAAGAATTTATCGCACTGTTACGCCCTTATTCTAACAAACTTATTACCGCTGTAAATAAATGCGAAGGTGGACGCTTGGAAGAAGAAGCTTGGAACTTTATGCGTTTTGGTTTTAAAGATTTGCTTTTTATTTCAGCAGAACATGGAGATAGAATTCCTGAACTTTCAGAAAAAATCGTAAGTAAATTAGATTTTTCAAAAGTGGAAGAAGGAAGCGAAATAAATCCTATAAAAATTGCCATTGTAGGAAAACCTAACACAGGAAAATCAACTCTTTCAAATAGACTTACTCACACACAAGCATCCATTGTAAGCGATTACGCTGGAACTACCCGTGATGTTGTAGAAGGAAGTTTTGAATATCAAGATAAAAAATTTATGGTTCTTGATACAGCAGGAATCCGTAGAAAAGTTAAAGTAAAAGAAAATATCGAATATTATTCTGTAAATCGTGCAATAAAATCTTTGGATAAAGCAGATGTTGTTTTTCATATGATTGATGCACAAGAAGGTTTAGCAGAACAAGATAAAAAAATCATTTCTCTTGCTCACGACAGAGGACGAGGAATTATTTTTGTTTTGAATAAGTGGGATACACAAGACCAAGACAGAAAATCAGTAAAACGTGCCGAAGAAAATATCAAAATTATGTTTGGTCATATGAGTTTTGCTCCAGTTGTTTGTATTTCTGCCCTAGAAGGAAAGGGAATAAAACTTTTATTAAATACCGCCTTAGAAGTTTACGAACAATTAAATCGCAAAATCGATACAGCATCTTTAAATACTGCTTTAAAAGATTGGGTTACAGCATATCCACCACCTGCAAGTAGAAGTGCAAACTTTAAAATAAAATATATGGTTCAAACAAGTACAAATCCAGTTAGTTTTTTACTTTTTGCAACTAGACCAGAAGTAGTTTCACAATCTTATCTTTCATTTTTGAAAAACAGAATCCGAAGCGATTTAGGATTTGATAAAATTCCTGTTCAACTTGAATTAAAAGCAAGTAGAAAGCGTTGGGAAGATAGAGAGCGATAAAAGGTTACAGATGGCAAACTTTTCTATTGGCGAAGTTGAAGATTTAACAGGAATAAAATCTCACATTCTACGCTATTGGGAAGAAGTAATTCCTTCTCTTGCACCCAAAAAAGATATTGGTGGAAGACGTAGTTATTCTGCCCGAGATTTACAAACCATTTTTAGATTAAAATATTTGATACAAGAAAAAAAATTCACGATAGAAGGTGCTAGAAATCAACTTATTGAAGATGCACAATCTTTTTCACATTCAGAATCTTCAGATATACTTTTGAAAATAAATGAAACTCGTGGAATTTTATTAGAAACTTACACCTTGTTAAAAAAATATTCAAATAATAATCAGCAGGAACAATGATGGAATTTACAAAAAAAAATAATTTGCCCTTATTTTCATTTTTAGAAAATACAGAAAAAGAAATTCTAGATAATTTTGATGATATTTTACAAAACATAAAACCTTTATCTTCAAAGCAACTTTATCAACTTCCAAATTTTATAAAAGAACTTTCACACCAATTAACTGATGAAAGGAGTTCTCGCCACAATGGTTATATGAATCAAACTGTAATGCTTGCTTCCTATGCTAGATATTTTATGTGGTGGAATTTATTTAGACTTACAAATTTGTTTAAAGGTTTTCCTTCTGAATATTTTGATAAATTACAGGATGGAGAATATTGTTTAGATTTAGGTTCAGGACCATTAACAGTTCCTATTGCATTATGGCTTTCTAGACCAGAACTTAGAAAGAAAAAACTTACTTGGTACTGTGTTGATATTTCACAAACGGCTCTTTCTTTAGGTGAAGAAATTTATTTATCAATAGCTGCAAAAACTTTAGATAAAGAAAATGAAAACATTGAACCTTGGAAAATTATTCGCGTAAAAGGGGAACTTGGAACAGAAATTCGTAACAAAGCAAGTTTTGTAACTTGTGCAAATATGTTTAACGAACTTTATTATGACACAGCAAAACCTTTAGAAGAACAAGCTAAAAAATATACAAACGCATTACTTTCTTACTCAACAGAAAAATCTCTTATTTTAGTTGTAGAACCTGCCCTACCTCGTTCTAGCAGATTTATTTCATTAACTCGAGATACTTTAATTAGAAAAAAATATAACATCATAAGTCCTTGCCCTCATCAAAAAGAATGTTCTATGGATGGGCGTCGTGGTGGAAAATGGTGTCACTTTGTTTTGAATACAGACTTTGCACCGAAAAAATTACATAAACTTTCTGAAAAATCAGGATTACCCAAGGATAGAGCATCCCTTTCGTTTGTTTTTGCACAAAACTTTATCACACCAACAGAAGAAAAAGATACACTCAAAATTAGAGTTGTATCGGATTTAATAAAATTACCAAAAAATTCTTCAGGAAGATACGCTTGTTCCCAATTAGGCTTAACTTTAGTTAAATATAATCCAACAAGCAAAGTTAAAATTAACTCTGGAAATTTATTGATAATAGATAATTCTTCAAAGAAAATTAAATCAAATTTGAATACCGATGCAAAATCCGGAGCAAAGATAATCGAAGTTTAAATTAGATGTTAAAATAAATTCAGCAAGACAAATTAAGATTTATCATTTTTATCGTTCTTGTCTTTTTTATCTTTGCTATAAACATATCGTTTAATTTTTTGACTAGCAGTCTTTTCAAAATTTTCAATAAATTTAATTGCAGAAATCTTTGACATCTTGTTTACTTTTTCGTTTACAAAGAATTTAATTTCTGAAATTAAAGCATCCCGTTTGTAAAGTATATCTTCTGTAAAATCATGAACAGCGTCCCCAACAGCATTTCCTGCTGCAAGTAATTTTTCTATAATAGTTCCATCTTTTTTGAGTTTTTCGCCATCAAGTTGAACAAGAGCAACAAGACTTCCTTCTTCTTCCACAACCAAAGATTCATTTACTAAAGGATGTTGATTCAATACAAATTCAATATCTTCTGGATAAATATTTTCGCCTGAAGAACTTAAAATCATATTTTTTAGGCGACCTTTTAACTCAAGCCACATTCCGTTATGAAGCAAACCTAAATCTCCAGTTTTAAACCAACCTGCTCCAACAGAATCATTTTCTGTAGTAAAAACGCTTTTTGTAAGTTCACTTTCTTTGTAATAACCTTTCATTACATTTGGTCCACGAGCAACAACTTCGCCAATTCCTGTTTCTGGGTCAGGATTAATAATTGCAAGTTCAACGCCCCGTAAAATAGGTCCAACTGTTCCTGGAATTGTTTCTTTAGGAGAAGAACCTGCAAGCAAAGGAGAAGTTTCGGTTAATCCATAACCGATTGCATAAGGAAATTTTGCATCTTTTAAGAAATATTCAACTTTAGTATCAATTTTTGCGCCACCAATTCCAAAAAAGCAAATTCTACCACCAAAAGTTTTCTTTAATTGACTTCCCGCAATTTTGTGCATTATTTTTTGGAAAAATGGATTTTTGTACAATTTTTTAGAAAACTCAGTTTTGTTTAATGTTGGAAAAACCTTATTTTTATAAATTTTTTCCATAATCATTGGAACACTTAAAACAATTGTAGGTCTAATTTTTTTGAAAGCTGGTAATAAAGAAGAAACCGTTGGTGGTCGCTCCAAATAATAAATACATCCACCATTTAAAACAATAAGAACAAAGCCAATTGTAAATTCATAAACATGAGAAAGTGGCAAAAATGATAAACATTTATCTCTTTGATTTACACGATGAACAGTTTGACATTGAATTGCAGTCCATACTAAATTTTTGTGAGTAAGTTCAACACCTTTTGAACGGCCTGTAGTTCCAGAAGTATAAATGATAGAAGCGGTATCTTCTTCCAAAACTTCCACATCATTAACAAATTCTGAAATTGTAAATCCTTCTGGTTCACCTCTTAAAAAAGTTAAATCATCAAGTTTAATTACGATTGGAAGAATATCTTCTGACAAGTCTTTTACTTTGTTCCATAATTTTTCGGCAACAAACATTACAGAAACTTGAGCATGAGTTAAAATTGAAGTTACTTCAACTGCACTAAAATCTGGCAACAAAGGAACTGCAATAGCTCCCATATTTACAATACCAAAATAACTTGCCCCCCAGTTTGGCATACTTGTACTAAAAATTGAAACTTTATCGCCTTTTTTGATACCTAAACTGTGTAACAAAGCAGAAACTTCTTTTACTTTGCTTTCAATCTGTTCATAAGTTAGAGGAGTTCCATTTACAAAGGATAAAGCTGGTCTACTTGAAAACTTTGATAAAGTATTGTTTAACAAAGCAGGAAAAGTATACTGCTTTAAATCTTTTATAGTTTGCATAATTTCTCCGATAAGAAGTAACTGAGGAATTTTCAAATTCCGAAGGAACTTCTTAGTTGTGGTTTCGTAATGTAATGAGAAACCACAGTTAATATCACAAGTTTGCTCTAGCAAACTTGATTTGAAAAGCGAAGCACTATTTGTGCGTAGCTTTTCATAATTCCCCTTAAAATATTTTTACGGATTTTTCTTATTGTGATGAAATGTTAACATATTTGCAAGTAAATTTAAAGTACGAAGAAATTTATATATCAATGTTTTTTATCAAAAAAATTTTTTGTTTTTAATTCTGTTATTATTTTAGAAGCAATAATTTCTGCACCCTTTTCATTAGGATGGTAATCGTCAATTTTCAGAGTATCATCATAAAAACGTCCATTCCAAATATTTGAGATTACTAAAATATTGTTATTTTCAAAAAATTCAAATGCTTCATGATACTCAACTAACATCTCATTATTTTGTAATTCATCAATAGTTAGAAACATTGATGAATCTATAAAACTCACAAGGCATACTTTTATTTTTTTTTCTTGTAGATAGTTAATTATAGTTAACAAATTTTCCTTTGTAGCTTTTGCAGTTTTTCGTAATAAAAAGTCATTTGCACCTAATTCAATTATTGCAAAACTAATATTTGATAAATCAAACTTATTAAGTTGTTTTACACAAACATTCGCTGTGTATCCCAATACACAACTATCAATTATACGATAATCAAATTCTTTATTAACAATCTGAACAACAGAACTATTATTAGATAATTTAAATCCTGAAAATAAACTATCTCCAATACACAAAGTATCTTTGGAGTTTGAACATCCAAATAAAAAAATAATTAAAATCATGCAGAATATATATATTTTTTTTTTCATATGATTCTAATCAATTGGAATAAAAGTCGTTGCATTAGAATTAGTATTTCTTGAATTAACCTCTTTGTTTAATACAAAAGCTCTGTGATTAAATCCTACTCTTGATAAAGTTACATTATCAGAACGCAATGTTAAATCATCTGAAAATGTTGCATTTATCCATGGGTCAATAAAAACATAATTATCAAAATTATCAGCATCAAGAACGGAACGTGAATTTTTTGTATTTATACAATATTTCCAAGAATAAATTGGATCAAAAGATTCTATAGATCCATCATAGTAAAAAATTGCCTCTAAATCATTTGTTATATATCCTAGAGAAGACGCATATTCAGAACATTGCTTTTGAGTAGCCATATACATCTTATTAGAATTAGAATTTAATAATAACGCTCCATTTTCTAATTCACCAGTAATAGCATTAACAGTTTGTATACCAAGAACTTGACCATCAGGCATCACTCCTGTTATAAGATAGTAAAATTTTTTTTCCTTATGTAATTTTCCATCAGGTAAAACCGAAATAAATACAGTTTCACCCCAAGTTATGTCATATACTCTTTCATCAAACTTAGGAGAAGAAAGAACATAAAATTGCTGATAATAATCTGATTCCATAATATCTTTTGCAACAACTTCCTTTGCAAATTCCTCTGTGATAAAAGAAAGCTTAGCAATTTCTTTTTCTGAATTGTTACAAGCCATAAAACATATTGTAACTAAAAATAACAAAAATAAACTAAATTTTTTCATAAAAACTCCTAATTATAATCCTTAAAAAACAATGTCAAATATCCACTATCATTTACAAGTGATTCAAACTCCCATTGTTCATAACTAACATGTCTTTCCCCATAATAAGGATCGTTATAATATACTTTTGTAGTTTTATTAGTATTTAAATCTTTTTGATATCCTGTTACAACTACTGCATGTGGAGGATTTATATTTTTATACCCAAGAACAGAAATTAAAGGTTGTCTATCTATTTGTATTTCAGGAATAATTTGAAACATTGATCCAGAATTACATGAAAAATCGGAACTCAATTCTGCGAAATCGTCATTAGTAATATTTATATGATAACGCATAAATGCAGAAATAGACTGAGGTGCACCATCATTGGAATATGGATAAAACGAAGAACCGTAAGTCATCCAAAAAAAATCACTTATGTACTCTTGAACTTCATAATTTGATCCATCTAAAAAATCCTCATCAGACCAACCAACAATATCAGCAAAAAACTCGGCACACATCAAAGTACAAGCAGGTAAACACCACACTTTTGTTTCTTGATAAATTAATGGAACATCTATTTGGTACGTCTTCTTTGTTGATATAGCAGAGCTACAAGAGATAGAAAATAAAATGAAAAATAAACATAAAATAATATTAACCCTTTTCATAGTAATACTATATGACAACATTTATATACTTGTCAACAAATAATAATAAAATTAACAATAAGTTAACATTTATTTACAAAAATCTCCAATATTATTATAATCCAGTTATGAATGTTATTGCTGATATAGTTCCAGAATTTATGCATTTTAACTTTGTAGATTCTGCAAATTTAATTTTACTTTTAGGTTTTATTTTAATTTTAGGTGCAATTGGTGGACGCCTTTTTCAAAAACTAAAAATTCCACAAGTTGTAGGATATATCGTAATTGGAATTATCATTGGTCAATCAGGATTTCAGATTTTAAGTTCACAAGTGATAACTGCACTTGACCCAATAAATTCACTTGCTCTTTCTTTGATAGGATTTTTAATTGGAGCAGAATTAAAAACTTCGGTAATAAAAAAATACGGAAAACAATTTACAGGAATTTTGCTTTTTGAATCCATCGTTCCATTTGTAGTTGTTTCTATCGCTGTAACTTTGATAACTTTTTTTGTTACAAAAGATTTTGTTTTAGCAATTTGCTTAGGCTCACACCCAACTGCTTTAGCAGCAAGCTCAACAGTTGCAGTATTTTCTACAAACTCTATTATTTTGTTTTCAAAATTAAATTTTTTTAAGTGCTCTCTTGCTAGTTCTATAGACATAAATTTTTATTCCTTAAAAAGTTAAATTTTAAATAAAATTTTGTTATTTATCATTATATTATATTAAAGGCCATAAGGCATTAAAAAATCACAACTTAATGTGATTTTTATTGCTTTTTAAATAATTCCATCTACAAAAGAGTTGGCATCAAATTCTTCAAGGTCATCTACACCTTCGCCAACACCAACAAAATAAACAGGTGTTTTTAGTTCTTTTAAGATTGGAAAAATAATTCCTCCTTTGCTTGTGCCATCAAGTTTTGTAACAACAATATCAGTGAGTTCAACAGCTTCGTTAAAAAGTTCAACCTGACTCATAGCGTTTTGACCTGTTGTTCCATCAACAATTATAAG
>CALBXN010000133.1 GCA_937890485.1 uncultured Treponema sp. | reverse complement strand
TATAACCATTATTTCTTACTAAAGTTTCTTCCCATTCTCGCATCCCTTCGTTTTCAGCTTCTATTCTTTCCATTGAAGCTTCTATTGTTTGCTCTATTATTCTATTGGCTTGTTCGGCTGCGAGTTTGGCGGCTCCTTCCTTTATATCTTCCTCTATGGCTAACATTGTTTCTTCTGCCCTTTGGATTGTTTCTATTAATGATGTATTTATTTTGCTTCCGTGTTTTTTACTTACTACTGCTCCTTTCCCTCTGTTCTGTAAACTTTCTACACTGTTCATTAATTCCTTTAAACCACTTTCTCCTATCAATTTTTCTGTATATTCTTCAGCGTTTATTGCTTCATAATTAAGTTTACTTATTTGTGTCTCTGCCAATACTGCGGCTATTGTACTTTCTACATCCAATCCTGATTGGTCAATCAATTTTGAGTTGCCTACATTTACTGCGTATAAATATTGTTCATTTACCCACTCTTGTTTTGCTTCTAAGAATTTTTCATAATTTTCATTCCATTGATTATATTTTTCTGTATACTCTGTATCAAATGTCTTTTTCCATGTATTGTACCCACTGAGTAAGATTTCTTCTGCTTTTTTCCATTCTACTTCTGCTATCTTTAATAGTACTGACATTTGCTCTTCCCAATTTTCTTTCTTGGTAGCTAACTGTTTTCTTTCTTTGTTTTGTTCTTCTAAAAGTTTATTTAATTGTACTTCACTTGCTTTATCAAATTGTCCTAGTACCATCTCTTTAAAATCTTGCATTGTTTTACTTGTATAATTTTCTGTTACTCCTGTATAATCTATATTCTCTGGATATAATTCTGAATAAAACTTATACATATCTTTCATATACACTTCTGTTGACCAACTGCCTGTTCCAAAACTTGCTCGTGCTAATCTTTCTAGTTCTGCTCTATATTCTTTTATTCCACTCGTTGATAATTCAGTTTCATATTCTTCAAAGACTTTTTTGGCTGCTTCTTTTCCTTCTGCATTTAATGTTGTATCAGAAACTTTTACAGCCAATTCATGTAACTTATCTTTTGCTTCTTGGCTTAGTTCTGCATTCTCGTTTATTTTTAATTCATATAAACTTATGTTTTCTCTTTGGCTTTGTTTTAATTTTACTATTACAGCATCTAACTCTGTCTTTGCTTTACTTTCTTCTCTTGCATACCAATCATTTACCTTATTTATTGCATCACTTATTGTTTTTTCTGTTTTAGCTCCTGAGTCTTCTAATGCTTTTTCTGTATATAATCTATCTATCATATCATCATAATTACATGATAAATATTTTGCTCTTTCCTTTAATACTGCTTTTACATTTTTTTCATTTATTTCTACACCTTTAACATTTTCATCCGTTGTTCCTGAATACATAAAATTAAGTGTCTTTAGTTCTGTTTCTAATACTTCTCTTGCATCTCTTATTAATTCTAGTTTACCATTGATTTTATACTTTGCGGCTGTAAAATTTTCTCCTACTTCTTTTATTGCATTATCTGCATGTTTTGATACATCATTGTATAACTTATCAGCTTTTACAGCAGCTGTTATTGAGGCGGCTGTAAAACCAACTGCTATTGCTAATGGTACTAGAAATGCTGGAAATAAACAGGCGGCAGCTATTGCTCCATAATACGCTGCAAATACTCCGAAAGCTATAGATTCTGCTATTAAGCCTCCATACCTACCATCTACATCTTTTTTTGCTCGCTCATATACTTTTGATCTTAATGAGCTTTCTACATAACTATTTGTAAAGACTTCTCTTATTACTCCATTTTTATTTTCTTCTTCATAATTATACATTAAATATTTTGCTAAATCTTCTTCACCTCCTTCCATTGATATAATGCTATTATAGGCTTCTTCTACTACCTGGTTTTTGTACTTATTAATTAATTCTTTAAAGTTTATTCCCTGACATTCTCCTTGTGGTAATTCGTCTGTATTTAAATTATAATCATCTATATTTTTCTTTATATGTATTGCAGCTAACATTAAATTTTTTAAATATTTATCGTCTTTTTTACTAACTTCAAACACCCATTCTCTTGCATCTTGCATTGCTTGGCTTATTTTTCGTTTCCCTCCCACTATTTGTTCTTCTACATTTTTTTCTACAAAGTATTCTTTTAATATCTCATCATTATTTTTTTCTCCCGCTTTGAGTAAGCGTACTGTATAACTTCCAGCTGCATTTTTTTCTAAATACACATATTTTACTGTATTACTTTCTGTTTCTACTTTTTCTATTTCTTGTGTATTTGTTATTTTTGAATATTCTGCTTGTAATGCTGCGTCTTTTTCTCTTACTAATTCTTCTTGTATTGCAAGACTTTTATCTGTTTCGCTTTTTATCATTATAACTTCATAGTATTTTTTTGCTGCTTCTTGATATGCTTTCATTGCAGTTGTATAGTCTTCTGGTTCTTCATACTTCTCATTTTTTATTGCATTTAGTACATCTACTCTTACTTGTGCTTTGTCCAGACTATATTTTATTATGACTTCCTTTTCTTGTGGTGATACATATTCCTCTTCTGCTACTTCTCCAAGATTTTTTAGATATATACTTGTTGCATAATCATATTTTTCTTGTTCTATTCGCTTTGCCTTTTCTGCTTTTTTTAATAAGACAAATAAATTGTCTGCATTTTCCACTTTTGTATTATATTTATTTGTTTCTTCTACTAATATGTTTACTCTTTTTTTCCACTCTTCCTGATTTGTTTTTAATTCTTGTTCTGCATCTTTTATCCTTTCTTGAACTTCTTTTATTTGTTCTGCTATCTTACTTTGTTCTTGGTTTGCTATTCTATATGAGTTATTTGCAGATATTATGTCTCCTACTATGCTACTACAATCATGAACTGATATATATTCCATATAGGCTTTATTCATATTTTCTAAGTATTGATTTATCTGTCCTACACCTGTTGTTAAATCTATAAAGCTGTTTCCTGCATCTAATGATTCTTCTTTTAACCATGTTAAATGCTTATTACTCTCTTTAAGTTTTTCTTCTAAAATTTTTTCATACTCATTTTCATTACTTAACCAATTATCTAATGCATTCTTAGTTGCTTCATCCATAGAGGTGTCGGATGTTATTCCATTTTCTTTTGTTATTTCTATCCAACTAATTTCATCACTATTTAACGCATTTATTTGTGAATTTATAAAATTATATTTTGACTGTGCTGTTTTTAACTCTTTATCTTGTTTATTGTATATACTTATTACATACTCTGTTAGCCTATCTGACATTTCTGTTATTCTGTTATATACTATTTGTTCTGCTCCCATACTACTTAAAATATTTTCTCTATCTGCTTCGTATGTATAATAATTTGAATTTATATCAAGTCCTTTTAATATACCTATTATCTTTTCTTTTTCTTCATCTGTAAGTTCTACAGTTAATTCATTTACCCAAGTTTCTATATCTCCATCTACTAAGGCACAATATTTTCCAACTAGATCATTTATCTTTTTCTTATTATCTACATATGTTCTATGGTTTTCGTTTAATTTATCTTTTAATTGTTCATATTGTTCATCTCCACAAGCTTGCATATATACAAAAAATTGTTCTTCCCCTGCTAAATACATTATTAGCCACATTGCATCTGTTTGGTCATATTCCTTTATTTTTTCATACCAATTATTTTCTTCTCTATCTTTTAATAAAAATTCTTCAAAATAGGTTTCTATTTCTCTCTTTTCTCCCTCTAAATATATTTTTTCATTTTCTAAGTTTTCTATTATTTCTTTTTTTTCTTCTTCGCTTAATTTTTCATCATTTGTTACAATTGAGATTTCTTCTTCTTTTGCTTTTATCTGTGATTCAATTAAACCAATACTTTGTTGTATTGAAAAATATTCATTTACAAAATTATTTGCTTTTACTATTTGTGATAGAGCATCGCTTAGTCCTTCAAAATCTAGTGCTAAATGCATTGCTTCTGCTTTACCGATTAATGATATATATTCATCTATCGCTTTTACATACTCTTTATATTCTTCTGCTTCTTTATCAAAATAATATATATCTAGTATTTTTTGACATATTCTATCTTTTACTTTTTCTCCTAATTTTTCAAATACACTTTCCCATGAACTTTCTTTTTGATTTTCATCCATTTCTTCTAAATTTGATTTAAAAAACGCTTTTAGTTCTTCCTTATCCTTGCATCTCTCTAAATCTGTACTATATAAATTTACCATTATTAAATATGACACATATTCTTCTACTTCTGCTCTTGCTTCTTCATAAAATTTTTCTCTTTCTCCAGTTTCTTTCGTTATCATTGTTCCTAATACTGTTTTTAAATCTGTTATTCCATAATTTAATAACAACATTGTTTTGTTTATTTCTTCTGTTGCTTTTTCTATTTCTAATATTGTACTTTCTTTCTGGCTTTCATAATTGCTTAATTCTAAGCTTTCTTCACTTACTGTTTTCGTTGCTACATAATCTATTATCGAAGATATATAATTTTCTAATGCACTCTGTCCATATATATTTAACTCTGTTTCATATTCTCTTAATCGTTCTATAAATAAATACAAGTTTTCTTCTGTTAAGTTTTTTATTTCTTCATTATTTATTACTGAGTTTATTTCTTCTAGTGCTTTTGCATGTGAAGTATTTTGTTTTAACACATACGGACTATATAAATCTTTTATCTCTTTTTGCATCTGTGCTTTTTCAAAATCTTCTGCATTTAATCTCTGATATTCTACTTTTATCCATTCTTGCATTATTTCATTATTAAATATGTTTTGCCCTTGTAAAAGTTTTCTTAGTTCTCCATCATCTTCTATTGCCTTCTTTACTGTGGATAATAATTCTTCTCCTGTCTTTTCGCTTATTGCTTCAACCTTTAACATTATTTCTTTGTATTCATTTAATTCTTCTTGTAAAGTTTCTTCCCATTCTACTTTTGCATTTAATACGGCTTCTAGGTAATTTTTTATTTCTATTTCTCTTTGCTCTTCTTCTGTATATTCTTTTGATTCTTCTTTAAATTTTCCATTTTCTATATAATATATTGCTTCTGTTTTTTTAGTTAGTTCTTTAGTCCAATATTCTTCTATTGCTGTAAGATATTTTATTATTATATTCCTATATTGTTTTTTTTCTGCTTCTGTAAATACGGCTGTAGTTTCATTTGTTTGATTACTACTACGATTTTTATATTCTTCAAGATATTTTTTTAGTTTATATGCGTTTTCTCCACAATATAATTCAACTTTTGTTATATAATCTCTAATTTGGGTCATTGTTGAACTTAATTCTAAATCAAGATTGTTTTTATATCCATTTACTTCTTCTTTGTATTTTTCTACTTTTTCCCTTGATAGATCCCCACTTTCTGTTCCATTTTCTATCGTGTTTTTAGCACTAAGATATTTTTGTTTTTGACTTTCACTTGTATATTCTACTAATGCTTCATAATATGCTATAAATTCTTCTTCATCTGTCTGCTTTTTCTTTGTGTCATATTCTACTATCAATGAATTTATTTTTTCTCTTATCGGACTTGCTTTGGCTCCTAAATATACTACCATTAATTCAGAATATTCATCTTTTATTGCTTCTAACTTTGTTCTTGATTCGTTTACTTGGTTATATTTTTCTTCTACTTCTTTTTCTGACAATTCTACTATGTTTCTCTCTTCTGCTAATTCCTCTACAGCTTCTTCATATTCTTTTAAAGCTATTTCATACGCTGCTGTTGTTTTTTGCAAATTTTCTTTAGTTTGTTCATCTGTTTCTGTTCCTGAATCTATACTTTGGGCATAATCTTGAACAGCTTTTACTACTTCATATTCTTCTGTCCAATATTCAAGTGATACTTGCGCTTTTATTATCTCATAATCTAGTTCATTAAAATATATTATTTCTTCTGCTGGATTTTCTGCTTCATCGCTGTATATACACCCTGTTAATTTATATAACTCTTCCTTTGCATTTAATGCTTCTTCTTTATACTCTTTTAGGTATTTTAACCAACCTTCTGTTCCATCTTTATTTATTAAACTTTCTAAATCTCTTTTTAAATTTGCATCATTGCATAATGGAATTAATTTTTGTATCAGTGTTATCGCTTCATTTATAGATTCATCATTGTTAAAAAATTCACCACTCTTATTTGTTTTTTTAAATTTTTCTACTATCAAAAAAAGTTTATCTATGTCTGTTTCTTGCGTCTCTGTTTTCCAATATGCATATTTCCCATAATAAAATTCTCCAAATGTTTCTGCCACACCTTCTAATGCTGAGGACACTATATTTAACATCTGTCTTGATTGATTATATATTGATACTTGTAAATTTATCATCTTTTCTTTACTATCGCGTTCTTTTTTTATTGTTGCTTCTAGTTCTTTATATGCTATTTCTAACTGACTGTTTAATTCTTGCTCACTTTTATCCCACTCTTTGCGTCCTTCTATCAGTTTTGCTTCTATTTCTTCAAACCATGCATTCCTTTTCTCTTGTAATATTTTATAACCTTTTGACCAAGCTTCTTCATTTTCTTCGTATACTTCACTTGCATTTAACTCCCATTCACTTCGCTCTGCTAAAAATTTGCGTTCTGCTTCATTCCATTTTTCTATACTTTCTTCTAATACCTTTTCAAAATCTTTTAACCAATTTGTTCTTTCTATTTCTATTTCTATTTCGCTTTCTTCTACCTCATTTATTGTTGTTTGAAATTCTGTAAATAATTCATTCATTGCTTTATCGGTTTCATTTTTTACTGCTTGTGCTGTTTCTTTGGCTATCTCTTCTGCTGCCTGACTTGCACTTATCTTTTTTGTTGATTTTGTATCATAAAGTAATTCGGCTTTTAATTGATTTGTTTCTGATGCATATATCTTCTTATATTCCCTATATACTTTCCCTTCATAATCTTTTGATACTGTTTCATATATTTCAGCTATTTGCTCTTCTGTAAAATTTCTTAATTCTTCAGAAAGTTCTGGATATAGTTTCTTATTTTTACTTACTATTTCATTCATGTACTTTGTTACTATTTCTTCTGCATTTTCTTCCCACTCTTTTTCTACTTCTTCTGGGTTTTCTCCAATTTCACTATTTTTTTCTTTATATTCTAATCGCTTTTCTACTAATGACTGGGCTATTTCACTTATTTTTTTATTGTTTTCTTCTTCTATCCTACTATTAATATACCATTTTACATATTCACTATCCTTTATCAATTCATATTCTTCTAATACTTCATTTCTTGTTTCTATATATTTTTCATAATTATTTTCTCTCAAATATGTATTAGAACTTTCCCATTCTTTCATCGCTTGCATTACGCATTCTTTTGCTATACGCTCCCAATCTTCTACTTTTGTTTCGCTCTCGGCTCTTCTTAAATATTGCTCTAATCTCAGCTTACTATAGTTCTTTTCTACCATCATTGTTTGTGCTGGTAACATACAAACTATCTGTGAGATTAATATTATACTTGCTATTACTTTGGAACCTTTACTTCCCATTTTTTTTCTTCCTACTCACATTCTATGCTTACACCTCTTTTTTTGTCAATCTTTTTTTACAAAATTAAAAAAAAATAACCTTGTATGTACACATTACACTCCTTAAGCTGTACTATAAACACATACTAAGGTGTACACTTAATAGGATATTTAGTGTACAGTAAATACATCGTTTACAGTACACTAAACACATTCTAAAACGACCACTTTAATGTCTTTTTATTATACTGTACAAATAAACAAGTAGTAATACAATTTTTTCTTCTATAAAATACACACCATGTTAAGTATCAATAATAAATGTTTAAGCACAATTAAGTCTGTAATGTCTTATGGATTTTCTAACAATCAGATAATGTTATTATCTCCTTTGATTAGAAAAATGTTGAGTTATCGTACAATAAAAGTGTGTACAAATTTAGATGATTACATATCTGAAATTTCAAATTATGAGATTTTAATTTGTAATGGAAGTATAGATTATTATGAACTATACGATGTATTAAAAATTTCAAAAAAGAAAAATATCAATGTAATTGTTATTAACTGGGAACGTCTATCAACAATAAGGGCAAAATATATCAAAATTTTTGATGTAAATTATGTTTTAACTGATATTTCCAATGAAACAGAAATTTCTGATTGCATAAGTGCTATTAAATCAAACAAAAAATACTATTCGCCTCTTTTTTATTCTATATTAGAATCCAAAACTAGCAATAGAATGGAATATTCTGAAATATTTGAAAATTTTTCAAACAGAGAAAAACTTGTATTTAATTTTATGATTCAAGGTGTAAAACAAGAAAGAATTGCTTACTTATTAAAGCTAAATAAAAACACAATAGCAACTTATTGTTCAAGGGTATTAAAAAAAAGTGGAGTAAATACAGTTTTAGAACTATATCGTAAGTTTGCGCTAGGTTCAGTATGTTAATTTTGTAAAGAAAAAACTACAAAATTTTATTTCACTTTTTATTAATTTTATTTTGTAAGTTAAATTAAAGATTGCGTTGCAATTATTAACTTACAAAATAAATATAAGTCTTTCATTTATAATAGTTTCAAATGAAAGCAGGAAGTGAAAATGAACTTCAACCTTTTGAACACAAAGCCAGATGTGTCTAAGACTGGCAAACTTGCAATCGCTTTGTATCCAAATTCTTTACTAGAAAAAAAGAATGGTAAACATAGTTGGTATGCAAGAGTTGTGAATCGTCGTAAATTATCAATGTCTGATATTGCCGACGATATGGTTACAAATGGAGTTACTAAAACTAAAGAAGAAATTATGGATACTTGGAGGCAAATAAATAACGCCATAATTTCAAGACTGGCTGAGGGGTTATCTGTTAATACAGGATTATGCACAATAAGACTATCAATCGAAGGTTCTTTTGATAGTCCACAGTCTACATATAATCCAGATAAACACACTATTGATTTACAGTTTAGAACTCAGCCTGAAATTTCAAAAATTCTAAACAACTTAGAACCTGTAATAAATCAAGCAGCGTTAAAACTTCCAGATATTACAAGAATAAAAGACACAAACGGTTCTAATACTTTAACACCAGGAGGATTTCTTGAAATTCATGGAAAAAATCTAAAAGTTATAGGGGAAGATTCATCAATTGGTTTATATTTTGAGAACATGCAAGATTCTTCTGATGTAATTCAATTAGGAATTGATAAAATTCCTTTTAATAATCCTGCTTGTTTAATGTGTATTGTTCCAAGTGAACTAAAAAGTGGTGCAATTTATCAAATTAGAATTATTACACAATATTCTACTGGTAACAATACAACCATAAATACAAAAGAAGGAATATTTACAGATTTAACTGTAGTATAAATCTAATTATAAGGAGAAAATTAGTGTTCAAAAAATGTAATTATTTAGAAAACAAAAGTAAATTTCTAAAAGAACAAGGGCTAGAAGGTGATAAATTATTCAAAAGACTTTTATCAGAATTTGAAGGGACTCCTTATATGTGGGGAGAAGAAACCGTTCTATCATGTGATTGCAGTGGTAGTATATGTGCGGCTTTAAGTTATACTAGAAATAAAATATTTAGAGTAACTGCTAATTTTTTATTCCATAACTTATTTACAATTCCTGTTCATGAAAAAAATATTGAAACAGGCTATGTTGCTATTTTTTTCATTAATAAAAGTGGGAAAGCTGTACATGTTGCTGGCTATTGTGGTAATGGCTACTTTATGAATGTATCAAGTATTGAACAAAAAAAGTTATCAAGAAAACGTACATTAAAAGAGTTAATAGCTATGTACAATTCTTTCAGTATTAAATTAAGAAAAATGGAGGAAAATAATGAATATGTATGATAAACCTTTGAAACAGCTTGGAGAATATATCATAAAAAGATTTTGTATGCTAATTGCAAAACTAACAGGATTTAAATCTTTGTGCTTGATATTAGCAACTATTTTATTATGTTTATCTGTAATCGAATCAGATATTTGGCTTACTGTAATTATTACTGTCATTTGTAGTACAAGTGGACTAAAACTTGCTGAAAATTTTGATTTAACAAACAAAACAAAAGCAGTTTTACAAAAAGAAGGTAACAACTTTGTTTCTAAAAATGATAGAAGAAGTGTATCTCACAAAAGCTACATATATTCTAATAATGACAATAGCA
>CALBXN010000132.1 GCA_937890485.1 uncultured Treponema sp. | reverse complement strand
CAATGTAAATGATATTGTAAAAGGTAAAGTTACAAAACTTACTGAATTTGGAGCATTTATCGAACTTGAAGAAGGTATCGAAGGTCTTGCTCATATCAGTGAATTCTCTTGGACAAAGAAAATCAGCAAGCCATCAGAAGTTGTAAAAATTGGTGACGAAGTTGAATGTATGATTCTTGGATACGATATCCAAAATGGTAGAGTTTCACTTGGTCTAAAACAAGTTTCAGAAAATCCATGGGATACAATTACAGAAAAATATCCTGTTGGAACAAAACTTACTCGCAAAGTTGTAAAAATCACAAATGCAGGTGCTTTTATTGAACTTGAAGATGGAATCGATGGTTTCCTTTATGTTGAAGATTGGTCTTGGTCAAAGAATACAAAACACTTTGGTGGAGAACTTTCTGTAAATCAAGAAATCGAAGTTATGGTTATCGAAAATAATCCAGAAACTCGCAGAATTAGACTTGGTGTTAAACAACTTACAGAAAATCCATGGGAAAAATTTGCTAAAGAACACAAAGCAGGTTCAACTCTAGAATGTGAAGTTGTTTCTATTACAGATTTTGGTGTTTTTGTAAAAGCAGCTGAAGGAATCGAAGGTTTGATAAATAAATCAAATCTTTGTGAAAGTAGAGAAGAATCTTTTGAAGATGCTGTTAAGAAATACAATGTTGGTGACAAAATCAATGTATTTGTTGTTGATGTTAATGTTTCAAAGCAGAAAGTTGCATTCTCTGTAAAAGAATATAAACAAAAACTTCAAAGAGATGAAATTTCTCAGTATATGTCATCTTCAAACAATGGAGATGATGAAGCATATACTCCTTTTGGTGATTTGTTAAAAAATAAAAACTAATTTTTTAGGTATAAGGCGCATTGTTGAATGTTTTTGACAATGCGTTTTATTTATATATACTATTATTAATCCTAGTTGTTTATGTATCGTAATTTTGTTGCACAAAGTCCTAGTATGAAGGACATTCTCACTGTTATAAAAAAAATAGCACCAACAAATTCTCCGATTATAATAAATGGCGAAAATGGGGTTGGTAAAAGTATCATTGCTGAACAGATTCACTTAAAAAGTCTTAGACGAAATGAGTTATTTGTTAGAGTATGTTGCGTTTCTAATTCTGAACAAATGTTAGAAGTAGAAATTTTTGGTAATAATAATTCTTCAAATAATTCTGGTATTGGTTTTTTGGAGTTAGCTTCAAAGGGAACTATACTTTTTGAAGAAATTGGAAAACTTCCTCAAAATTTACAAAAAAGACTGCTAGATTATATTCAAGTAAATGAATTTGATGTAAGAATCATTGCTTCTAGTAGTTTGGATTTAGAAGTTTTAGTTAACCAGGGATTATTTTTAAGTGAATTATATTATAGGTTAAATACTTTTCCTATAAATGTTCCTTCTTTACAGTATCGAAAAGAAGATATTGAACCATTAGCAATGATGTTTTGTGAAATTTACAGTAAAAAAACTAAAAAAAATTTTGTTGGTTTTTCACAAAATGCCTTAAAAATGTTATATGATTATTAGTGGTCAGGTAATGTAAGAGAATTAAAGAATACGATTGAAAGAGCTTGTATTCTTGGGCAACCTACAATAATTCATAGTTCAGATTTGCGTTTGAGTGTTGATAATAATGAAATTTATGACTATCAATATGTAAAAACTGAATCAGATAAAACATTAAAAACTGCATTGCATAAATTTAAAAGAAAATTTGTAATGCAGATTTTAGACAGTGTGTCTTGGAATCAGACTGAAGCTGCTAAAATCATGGAAATTCAGAGAACTTATCTTTCAAAATTGATGAATGATCTGGATATACGAAACTAAATTTATAAACGAGGTTTTTATGGAAAAAACAAAGGATGAAAAAACATTTTCTGATACTTTAGGTGGTTTTTTTGAAAAAACACAAAAATTCTGGATTGTTTTTTTAATTTTATTGGTAGTTGTTTCTATTGCAATTGGAGTTATTACAACTATTTCTAGTAAATCAAAATTAAAAGGAGCAAACTTTTTAGATTCAGCTGTGTTTAACTATTTCAAATCAAAATCTACTCTTGAAGGTGATGAATTTGCTAAGGAAGAAGAGAAGTTTTTGTCTGATGTAAAATCTTTTGCTGAAACAAATGGTAACAATGATAATACTGTTAGAGCAAATATGATTGTTGCTGAATTTTATTACCAAAAAGGTGATTGGAAAAATTCTTTAGATTACTGGACAAAATCAGGAGATATGGCAAAATCTTATCTTTCTGGAATTTCTTATTACAATGCAGCTGTTTGTTATGAACAATTAGCAGATGTTGTTAATGCTGAAAAATATTATTCATTAGCATTAACTAACGAAGATTTTGAATTAAAACCTCATGCTATGTTCAATCTCGCTAGATTGTTAGAAACTCAAGGAAAAACAGAGCAAGCAATTACAGAATACAAAAAAATTGTAGATACTTATTCTGATTCAAGTTGGGCTGATTTAGCTACATCAAGATTAGTTATTATTGATACTACAGTTGTTAGTGAGTAATATGAATATAAAAGCACATAATTTTCTAAAAAAAATTTTTATTTTTTCTTTTATTGTAATTATGTGCTTTTTTTCAATGACATGTGGATTAGATGTTTATTATATTTTATATCCACCATCAGAAGCAAAAGTTGTTGATGAAAATTCGGATGCTCTTGGTAGATATTATTCTTTTAAAACTGCAGATATTGAGAATGCAGGGATGGATATTTATGTTGGAGTTACAGTAATTTATAGAATTTATAATGATTTAACAAACTTAATTTCAGATAGTTTTTCTATAAATAATTATAATAGTGAGTATTCTGAAAAGGGATATAATAGAGCTATTGCTTTAGGTTATCAACAATTAGAAATTTCAAATAATGAGTTTCCGTTAGTATATAAAAGTAGTTCTAATCGTACAGTTGAAATTCGTTTATTTACAGAAGGTTTTGTTGAAAATCCCTATATTGCTGGCGTAAAAGTTTCAGGGCAATATGAAAAGGATGGATCTAGTAATGCAATACCTTTAAGAGAAAATGAGAATACTTTTGCCTTTTATTCTTCATCAAAATATACCATTGTAAATGGCCAATCTTATACAAATGCAATTCCAAATCAAGGTGATATTGATTTAAAATTTACAGAAAAAAAAGATGATAGTTCTCAAGAAAATATTTGGTATGTTAATGCTTATGCTGTTTCTGTTGGAATGACAGCTGATTTTAGTTATAGATATAGTGAACTTGAGCCATTAGGATATATAACTATTAGTGAAGATTTCTTTGATAATTAGTTTAAAAATTTTATCAAACTTAATATAAATCTATCGTTTAAGTATTTGACTTTTTTTTTACTTTTTGATATAGTCTAATAAGTTGATGGGATCGTAGCTCATCTGGATAGAGCAACTGCCTTCTAAGCAGTAGGTAGGGGGTTCGAGTCCCTCCGGTCCCGACATTAAAGGTTGAATAAAAGATTTTCTTTTGTTCAACCTTTTTTTTGCAAAATTTTTATTTTCGTGATACAATATCTTTTATGGAAGTTTCAAAAAAAGAATTAAACCAGTCAGTAAAATTTATTTCAAATTCTGCAGAAAAAATTGCAGAATCTATAATGAGCGTTTTTAAAGGAAAAACAGAGATTGTTGAATTAATTTTAACTACTCTTTTTGCAAAAGGACATGTTTTATTAGAAGATGTTCCTGGAACAGGAAAAACAGTTTTAGCAAAGGCATTAGCAAAATCAATTGATTCATCATTTTCCAGAATACAATGTACACCAGACTTGATGCCTGCTGATGTTACAGGAAGTTCAATCTTTAATCCTAAATCACAAGAATTTCAATTTCGTTCAGGACCGATAATGTCTTCAATGGTTTTAGTTGACGAATTAAATCGTGCAACACCAAGAACTCAATCAGCTTTGCTTGAAGCAATGGCAGAAGGGCAAGTAAGTGTTGACGGAAATACATATAAATTACCTGAACCATTTTTTTTAATTGCAACAGAAAATCCTGTTGAATCTGAAGGCACATTCCCTTTGCCTGAAGCACAAAAAGATAGATTTATGATGGCGCTTTCAATTGGATATCCTGATTTAGAAAATGAAATTTCAATTATCGAAGCTCAACGAAGTGTTAATCATCCTATCGAAAATATTAAATCTTGTATTTCAAGTAAAGATATTGTTACTTGTCAAAATGATGTTGTGGATGTTCATGTTGAACGTGTTGTTCTTGAGTATATTTTGCAGTTGGTAAATTTGACAAGAACTGATTTAGCTATTCAGGTAGGAGTTTCACCTCGTGGTGCTATTGCCTTGTATAAAGCTTGTCAGTCTTATGCTGCTATTCATAATAGAACTTATGTAGTTCCTGATGATGTAAAAAAATTGGTTCCTTTTGTTTTTAATAAGAGAATTATTTTAAAGCCTGATTCTTTAATGAAGGGATATACCAACACAGAAGTTATTTCAAGAATATTAGATCAAACTCCAGTACCAAATTATAGTGCAAAATAAAAATGGAAAAAAAATCTGGAAATGAATTTGAATTTATAAAAAAACTCATTTTGATAATTTTTGGACTTTGTGTTTTTTTGTTTTCATCAAACAAAATGATTCAAGTAATTGTTAGTTTTTTGTTGATTTTATATTTTGTTTCATGGATTTATTCAAAAATACTTAAAAAAAATATCACTATAAAAAGAACTGTCAAAGAATTTAGAATAAATCGAACTGATTATTTTAGGATTGATATTGAAGTTTGCAATAATTCAATCTTACCAATAATTTATTCGGAAGTTTACGATACACCTGCACCGTTAAATTGTTTTGGAGATGGTGCAAGATTTTGTTTATCATTGGGACCAAAACGAAAAACGTTTTTAAGCTACGATGTTTCTGGTAATACTCGTGGAGAGTTTTTTATTGGTCCTTTGTTTTTAAAAACTTCTGATCCTCTTGGCTTTTTTGATATAAAAATAGAATACACTGAAAAATGCCATGTTCTAGTTATTCCAGCAAAACGTCAAATGGATTATTTGATAAAAGAAGGAAGCCCACAAGGTGATATAGTTGTAAATGATAAACGTTATGAAGATTTATCTTTGTATCGATCAATTAGAGAATATCAAAGTGGGGATGAATTAAAAAGAATAAATTGGAAAGTTTGTGCAAAATTTGGAAAACTTTTTACAAATGAATTTCAAGATACTTTAAATTCTCCTTTCTTTGTTTATTTAGATTTGTGTTCTGATAATTATCCAAATCAATTTAGATATAAAGTTATTGAGCAAGCTGTTGAAATTAGTGCTGGTCTATTAATGTATTCTAAAAAGTTAAAACAAGAAAATGGATTTTCTTCAAATGGAATTATTAAATCAAGTGATAAACAAATTGATGGTATTCAACCGTACTTTCCTATTAGAGCAAATCAAACTGAAAATCTATTAGATGTTACTGCTTTGTTACAACCTATTGATAAAAAAGATTTTTCCACAACTGATAATTTGAAAAAGGCATTATGGCATTTAAATGCTAATACAGATTTTTATTATGTTGGTCCAAAACAAATTGATGATGAAGTGAAAGAATTATTATTACGTTTTGAAAAAAAATTACATATAAAATATTTTTTATGTGAGGAACTTATATGAAAATAAATTTACGATATGTTTTTATTCAAAAATTTATTTCTGTTTTTATTCCTCTATTTTTTATATTTACTGTTCATTCTTTTTTAAGTGAAGCAATTTCAAATTTTTTTAAGTTTAATTTTAATTTTGTTTTAATTTCTTTTATTAGTTTATTTTTTTCAAGTTTAGTTTTTTCCGTTATCGATGTTTTAAAATTAAGAACATTATCAAAAACTAGAGTTATAATTTTTGCTTTAATCTTTGTTTATTTAATTTTAATAATTTTTAATAATAAACCTTTTCCTCAAAGATTTATTTTAGATGGAAAAGGTTTTTATATTTTATTTTTGAATTTTGCTTATTGGCTTTTAGATTTTTATTTTGAAAGTACATTTTCCGTATGGAATTATTTTTTAGAAATTTCTGAAGGAAAGTCTGGTGAAAATCTTTATCGTACTTTACGAGAAGATGAAATTTTAATGGAAAAATCTGTAAGTGCAATTAGAAGTTTGAAAACTATCTCTTCGATTTTTGTTTTTCTAATCGCTTTTATTATTTTAATTTCATGGTTAAATTCTTATAGATTTTCTATCAGAAGTATTTGTATGTTTATTTCTATGGTGTGTATGCATTTTATTTTATGTGCATATATAAAAAATTCTTTAGATGAATTGCGATTTGCAGGAATGGGAATTGCATCTGTTTTTCAACTTGCAATAAAACGCTTGTTTGCAACTTTTATAATTTTACTTTTTTCATTTTCAATTGCATTCTTAATTTCACCTGGAAAAAAAATAATTGATAAAAATTATAAATTCGATTTAGAAAATTCTTTTGTAGTAAAAATTATTTATTTTTTATCAAATATTTTTCCTGATGGAGATAATAAATTACATCAAGTTATGCATGAAGAACTTCCTGATGTTTTGTTGCCTTCAATGGGAGATAGTGGTGTAACTCCTGAAGAATTGGAAAAAATTATTGTTGACAATACTGATAATTCTGAAAGATTAAGGGAAATAATTAACAAAATTATTGTTTTTATTTCAATTTTTATTTTGGTTTTATTTTTATTTTTACCTTTGTTTAGCAAGAAATTTAGAAACTTTATTAAAGAAAATAAATTATTTAAAATTTTAAAATCTTTTGTAATGAATATAAAAGATTTTTTTATAAATTTATTTACTTCAAATTCTAAAAAAATTAGTTTGAGAATACAAACTGAAAAAAAATTATATTCAGAATTTATTAAAAAAACAGAAAATCAAAAAATTTCTAAAGAGAAGAAAAAAGAAATTGGAGAATTTGCTTCAATATTTTTTAAAGTTGTTGCAATTGGTCAAGAAAATGAAATTATACTTACAGATTCAATAACACCGATGGAATATATAAATTTAATGATAGAAAAATTTTCAGAACAAAAAGAGGAGTTGTATAAAATAGGATTTTTATTTGAAAAGGCATTGTATTCAAAAGAATGTTTATTTCAAGAAGAAAAGACAGAATACAATGAAGCTTACAATAAATTTGTTGGGTCTACATCAACTTCAATATAAATACCAGGTTTACTTTTATAATTATAAATAAATCTTGCTGTAGCAGATTGTATTGTTTTTATACTTTCTGAGCGTAAAATAATTTGGTAGCGATAATTTGCAGAAATTTTAGATAAAGGACATTCACTTGGTCCTAAAACTTCAAAATCATCGTAATCGTATTTTTCAATAAATGATTCTAAAATTTCAGCAGCAGATGATGCAGCTTGTTCGGCAAGTTCGTTTTTTGCTGAACGAAAAACTAATCTAATTAATCTTGCAAATGGTGGAAAAGATAAAATTTTTCGTTGCTCCAATTCTTCCTTATAAAATTCTTCAATATAATTTTTGCAAGCAAAGAAAATTGCACTTCTTTTTGGTGTGTAACTTTGAACTATTACTTTTCCATCTGGAAAAAATCTTCCTGCTCGACCTGCAACTTGTACTAATAATGAAAATGTTCTTTCAGCTGCTCTAAAGTCAGGTAAGTGTAATCCTGTATCTGCCATAATAACACCAACAAGTTTTAAATTTGGAAAGTTTAATCCTTTTGCAACCATTTGTGTACCGAGCAGTATATCAATTTTTTTATTTCTAAATGAATCTAATTTTTCTTGTAATTCTTTGTGACTAGACAAGTTGTCTGTATCAATTCTTTCGACTGTTGCATTTGGAAATTTAGCTCTAACTTCATCTTCGATAAATTCTGTTCCAAAACCAAAGTAACCTACATCAAAAGATTTACATTCTGGACATTGTGTAGGAGGAGCGATGTTCCATCCACAGTAATGACAAATTAATTTTTTTTGTGCTTTATGATATGTCATTGAAACTGAACAGTTTTTACATTTTAATTCTTGCATAATCTTATCCCTTAGTTAATTTTTCAAGTTCTCTCATAAAGGTCGATATATCTTTGAACGAGCGATAAACGGAAGCAAATCTAACGTAAGCAACTTCATCTATTTCCTTAAGCCCGTTCATAACCATTTCGCCTATCTCTTTACTCGTTATTTCCTGATCGAGAGAATTATATACTTGTTTTTGAATATCTTCAACTAAATTGTCAATTTTAAACATGGGAACGGGGCGTTTTTCACACGCTCTCATCATACCGTTGAAAAGCTTATCTCTATCAAATACCTCACGTGATTTATCTTTCTTAACAACAACAATAGGTACACTTTCAATAATCTCGTAAGTGGTAAAGCGTTTACCGCAGCTCATACATTCACGACGGCGACGAATACGCTCGCCCTCATCTGTGGGACGAGAGTCAATAACCTTACTTTCTTCAAAACTGCAAAAAGGACATTTCATACTATGCACCTCTTAAAATATAATATACGTAATTATACCAGATACAGTATACTAATGCAAGTACTTTAACAACATTTTGGGTCAATTTACCATTGAGTATTATTGAAAATAGTTTTACAATTAATACGGTGATATAAATAATGAAAACAATAAAAAAAGCGTATAAAGATTACCTTGAAGCAGGTACCTTTACACGCTTTACGGCAAAATTAACTGTATTAACCTGCCTTACTTTACTCGCTTTGATAATTCTATTTTATTTATGGAGCGGACACCCAAAGCACTTTGAAATGCTTCTGATGTGCGATGAGTTATTTACTGCATTCAAATCAATCAGCGGTATAGGAATCATCGGAACAGTTGTGGTTGGTTGCATTGAAAAAAGCACTAACACTTTTTAAAGATATATTTTTCAT
>CALBXN010000131.1 GCA_937890485.1 uncultured Treponema sp. | reverse complement strand
AATTATTCAACCAGGTGGTTCTATCAGAGATCAAGAATCAATTGATGCTGCTGATAAACTTGGTATTGCAATGGTATTTACTGGAGCAAGACACTTTAAACACTAAAATTTTTAAGCAAGGGTTAAACCATGTTATATTATTTCGGTTCGTTATTTGTTGAATCTTTTGGACCTGCAAGGTTACTTCAATCTTACACTGTATTGATTGGATTATCCTTGTTTGTGGGTTTTACTTTAAGTTACTTTTTTCTTCCAAAATTTTTCAAGTTTTTGCCAAGTGATAGAGGTAGAGAATTTACTTTAACGGCAGAAGCTGCAAAAGGAAAACCAACTGGTGGAGGAGTTGTTTTTATATCAATTTTTGTCATTACGGTTTTTATTTTTGTACCTCTTGATTTATTACAAATTTCAATCTTGATATTAACTTGGTTGACCATGCTTACAGGATTTCTTGATGATAGAGCAATAACAAGTTGGGGAGAATATCGCAAGGGTGCACTAGACTTAATTATCTGTGTTGCAGCATCTTTTGTTTTATATTTTCTCAATGATAGAGTTCAACAAGGACAATCAATACAATTTTGGCTTCCATTTGTAACAAAGCCTGTAACAATTGCACCTTGGTTATTTATTACGATTTCAACAGTTCTATTATGGATGTCAATTAACACAACAAACTGTACCGATGGCGTAGACGGATTATCTAGTACATTAGTTTTAATTGGCTTAATCACCATGGGAATAATTTTTTACTTCATACTTGGACACAAAGAAATTTCTGCATACCTTCTTGTTCCGCATTTAAAAGATGGCGCAACTTGGGGTTTAATGTGTTTTGCTTTAAGTGGCGTTTTAATGGGATATTTGTGGCACAATGCATTCCCTAGCAAAGTTTTGATGGGTGATGCAGGAAGTAGAGCCTTAGGATTTTTTATCGGTGTATGTGTTATTGTTTCTGGAAATCCATTTTTGATTATCGCAACTTCTTCTATTATATTTATAAATGGTGGAATGGGATTGCTCAAAGTTTTCTTATTACGATTTTTCAAAATTCATGTTTTTAAGAACATTAGATTTCCGTTACATGACCACATGAGAAAATCAAGAAGTTGGTCTCCAACTCAAGTTTTAATAAAATTTATGATTCTGCAAGTTCTAATTACAATAGCATTGTTAGGAATCATATTTAAAATTAGATAATCTTTTTTATTAGGAAAAAATTTAATGGATAAAATGAGTAACGTTCCTGAATATTTTGGTTGTATGGTTTTCAATGAAACAGTTATGAAAGCTAGACTTCCAAATGAAATTTTTAATTCTTTGAAAAAAACTATGGAAGAAGGTTCTGCCCTAGAATCTAACGTGGCAAACGAAGTTGCAAAAGCAATGAAAGAATGGGCAATTGAAAAAGGCGCTACTCATTATTCCCATTGGTTTCAGCCAATGACAGGAATTACTGCCGAAAAACATGATAGTTTTATTCATCCTATTGAAGATGGAAAAATTACCATGGAATTCAAAGGTAAAGAACTTATCAAAGGCGAAGGCGATGGTTCTAGTTTTCCTTCAGGTGGATTACGTGCAACTTTTGAAGCTCGTGGATATACAGCATGGGATCCAACAAGTTATGCTTTTATAAAAGATGGAACACTTTGTATTCCAACAGCCTTTTGTTCTTACGATGGAAGTACTCTTGATAAAAAAACTCCCCTACTTCGTTCAATGGCAGAATTAGATAAACAATCTTGTAGATTATTAAAACTTTTTGGTAAAGAAGTAAAAAAAGTTACATCTACAGTTGGTGCTGAACAAGAATATTTTTTAATAGATAAAAACTTATATCAGAAAAGAAAAGATTTGATTTTTTGTAACAGAACTTTATTTGGAGCAAAGCCTCCAAAGGGGCAAGAATTAGAAGATCATTACTACGGTGCAATTAAACCACGTATCGCAGAATTTATGAAAGACTTAGATGAGCAACTTTGGAAATTAGGAATTCCTTCTAAAACAAAACATAATGAAGTTGCTCCTTGTCAACATGAAATGGCTCCTGTTTTTACAACAACAAATCTTGCAGCAGATCAAAATCAGCTTACAATGGAAATTATGAAAAAGGTTGCTCAAGAACATGGAATGATTTGTATCTTGCACGAAAAACCTTTTGATGGATTAAACGGAAGTGGTAAACATAACAACTGGTCAATTTCAACTGACACTGGAGAAAACTTACTTGAACCAGGAAACACTCCAGAAGAAAATGCACAGTTCCTTTTGGTACTTACTGCAATAATAAAAGCGGTTGATGAACATCAAGATTTACTTAGACTTTCTGTTGCTTCTCGTGGGAACGATTTACGCCTTGGTGGAGACGAAGCTCCGCCTGCAATTATTTCAATTTTCTTAGGAGATGAATTAACTGCAATCTTAGAATCTATAATGACTGGAAAACCTTACGACAAAAAAGCAAAAGAAGTTATGAAGTTGGGTGTAGATTCTCTTCCTGCTTTTCCTAAGGATAATACAGACAGAAACAGAACATCTCCATTTGCATTTACTGGAAACAAATTTGAATTTCGTTCTCTTGGTTCTTCAATGTCAATTTCTGGACCAAATGTAATTATCAATACAATTGTTGCAGATGTTTTTCAGGAGTTTGCAGAAAAATTAGAAGGTGCAAAAGATTTTAATCTTACCTTAAACGAACTCATAAAAGAAACATTAAATAAACACAAAAGAATTATTTTTAACGGCGACGGATATTCATCTGAATGGATTGAAGAAGCTAACAAGCGTGGTTTGTTAAATTTGAAAACTACAACAGAAGCTCTTCCTTATTTCTTGAAGAAAGAAAATATCCAACTTTTTGCAAAGCATGGAATTTATTCAGAAGAAGAAGTAAAAGCTCGTTACGAAATACAAATGGAAGAATATGCTAAATTAGTAAACATTGAAGTTAAAACAATGTTGGATTTAGCAGAAAAAGAAATTATTCCAGCGTGTATAAAATATTTAAAAGAAATTTCTGAATCAGAAAAAATTATTGGTTCATCAAATTGTAAAGCCGCAACTTCAATAAAAAAAGATATTTCAAAATTTATTGATGGGGCCTTTGAGCAATTAAATAAATTGCGTGAATTAAAATTTGAAACTCAAAAAATTAATGATGCAACACAAAGAGCAACTACTTACACAAAAAAAGTAATTCCAGTAATGAATGCTTTACGAGATTTTTGTGATG
The DNA here is from genome assembly GCA_937890485.1 of uncultured Treponema sp. Classification (GTDB taxonomy): domain Bacteria; phylum Spirochaetota; class Spirochaetia; order Treponematales; family Treponemataceae; genus RGIG9060. The sequence goes on along the minus strand of CALBXN010000131.1, from coordinate 1,043 downwards.
AGTTAGAAAAGAAAATTCCTTCTGAATATTGGCCGTTCCCAAATTATGCAGAAATTTTATTTAGAGTATAATTGTTACAGAGGTTTATTATGGTAAAAATTGAAAACGTAACAAAGATATATGAACAAAAAGAAAATCCTAAAGATAAAAAAGGAATTGCAACAAAAGCATTAGATAATGTTTCTGCAATAATTCAAGATGGTGAATTTACAGCCTTTGCAGGACCATCTGGTTCTGGAAAGACAACTATGCTTAATCTTATTGGATGTTTAGATTCAATAACATCTGGAAAAATTTTTATTGACGACAAAGATATTTCTACAATGACAAGTCAAGATAAAAATTTAATTAGGCAACAAAAAATTGGTTTTATTTTTCAAAGTTATAACTTAATTCCAGTTTTAACTGCACAGGAAAATGTTGAACTTGCTTTAGATTTACTTAAAAAATATTCCAAAGAAGAAATTTCTAATATGGCTTATGAAATTCTAAAAGAAGTTGGCTTAGACGGATTACAAAACAGAAAACCAAACCAACTTTCTGGAGGTCAGCAGCAAAGAGTTTTGCTTGCACGTGCTTTATGTGCAACAAAAAAGCTGCTTGTTCTTGACGAACCCGTTGCGGGTCTTGATCCTGTTGTCACAAAAAATCTTTACCGTCTTATCTCTGACATAAACAACGAAGGAATAACGGTTATAATGGTATCTCACGATATTCACGCCGCAATCGAATTTGCTTCGCACATTCTTCATATCGGCAACAAGCCCTTGTTTTTCGGCACTAAAGAGGACTATAAAAACAGCGACGGCTGTCACTGCTTTATCTGCGACGGAGGACATGAACATGATTGATACACTGATTTCTTATTTCAGCTACCCGTTTGTCAGATACGCTCTGATTGCCGGTGTGCTTATTGCTCTTTGCGCCGCACTTCTCGGAGTCAGCCTTGTTCTGAAAAGATATTCAATGATAGGCGACGGACTTTCTCACGTAGCTTTCGGCGCACTTGCGGTTGCAACGGTTATGAATCTCGCACCGATGAC
>CALBXN010000130.1 GCA_937890485.1 uncultured Treponema sp. | reverse complement strand
TGTTAGCTGCAATTGAAACAGTTCAACAGTCTTTTGAAGAAGTCGAACAGCAAAATCAAAAATATACTAGTTTCTTGAATACAGTAATTGATAAATATATTACAGAAAATTTTGCAAAAGAAGTTTTTGAAGGAACAGCAATTCTTGCTGAAACACTCAATACTAGTGATGTTGTATTTATTGCTGAAAAAGATACTTGGAATTTGACAGAAAATGAAACAAAAAAAATTTTCAAAAATATTCAAGTTCATGTTTTAGAAACAGATACTAATATTTACCCAAGAGGACAATATAAATATGTAAAACAAACTACTTTACAATATTTATCCTCAAAAGGTATAAATTGTTACAAAGAAATATTTCCAATCGATAGTACAACTTGTCTTGATGTATACAACGCAATAGCAAAATCCTATCCAACAATTGATAGATTTATTCAAATTGAAGGTGATGATATAGCAAAGAATGGTATATTTAAGATTAGAATAGGAACAACATTTAGAAATATTTTTGAAGAATGTGGTGGATTTTTTAAGGAACCTGCAAAAATCATAATCAATGGATTGATAAATGGAATTGCTGTTTCAGATTTAGACACTCCAATCACAAGATATGTAAAATCTATTTTTGTACTTTCTTCTCGAGGTTTTCCTGATCAAAGACAAACTGCATGTGTAAGATGTGGACGATGTCATAATATTTGTCCAGAAAATATTCATCCAGAAAAAATATATTCAAATTATTATTCAGATACACCTGTAAAACAATACATACTTGATACAATAAACCTTTGTACAGAATGTGGATTATGTAATGCTGTTTGCCCTTCAAGAATCCCATTGTATCAAACTATTCAACTTATAAAGGATTTTGATAATGAATAAAAACTATAGAGATTTAACAATTGCTCCATTTTCTTATTTAACACCATCACTAACTAATATTTCAACAGCTTTTTTGATATTATTACTTCCTCAAGTGTTATTGTTGTTTATTACTAAATCATTTTCGTCTATTTTGCTAATTATTATTTCTGTAATTGCTTCTGTTTTAGCAGAATTTACAAACAATAAAGTTAGACACATTAATACATTATTTGATTTAACAGCTATTGTACAAGGTTTATTTATTGGAATGTTTATTCCTCAAAATTATCCAATTGTTCCTGTTTTTTTTATTGTTTTTCTATCACTATTAATGGTTAAATATATTTTTGGTGGTAATGCAGAATCTTGGATAAATCCAACTGCATATACTGTTATCATCATTTACTTTTTAGGAATTTCATTTTTTCCAGAAATTTTAATTACAAAAAATTATCTTGAAACAGGTAATCCTGGACTTCAATTAATTCAAAATGGGGACATCCCTGTATTAAATTTTGATTCATCACTTACATTTTGGTTAAACACACACATATTTTCGCATATAGGAATTGAAATTCCTACTGGATATTTAAGTATGTTTTGGGATACACAATCTCCAATTCCTGCGTTTAGATTTAATTTATTAACATTGATTTCTTCCATGTTTTTAATTTCAGTAGGTATTATCAATTGGATTGTGCCTACATCTTTTTTAGCAGTATATGGCATTTTGGTTAGATTATTTTCTCAAACATTATTCACAGGAATAGTAGGGCAAGGAGATTTACTTTTAGCTCTATTAACAAGTGGTACATTGTTCACAGCTTTCTTTATTGTGGACTTTTACGGTACAACTCCTATTACAAATCTTGGCAAATTTTTATATGGAATTGTTGTGGGAATTATTGCTTTTTTCATAACTGGTTGTGGTACATCTCCTATAGGTGCAATGTTTACAGTTTTATTTGCTAATGTTATTTCTCCTATAATACAATTACTTGAAGATAAACTTTATTCAATTTGGGTAAACAAAACAATAAGGAATAATACTTATGCTTGAAATAAATAATAAAAAAGCCAAAAGAACTTCTATTTTATTATTAGTAATATTTTTATTTTTAATTTTACTCTCTGTACTTATCATTTTTACTAAACCAATAAAAGAAACACGATTAGCAACAAATATTCAATTTGTACTCAATCAAAAAGAAGCTGAAAGATATAAAGTTGAAAATATGATTAATTTAAAATTACCAGTTGCAGTCTCCACATCTTTTTTTGAATTAACAGATACCAAAAATAGATCTCAAGAAAATTATGCTTTAATTACAAGAATTACAGGAATAAATGGACCGATGGCAGTTGTCTTTATAGGAAATGATAATTCTATGGATTTTGCTGGTATAGCTGGTATTTCAGAATCACAAGCAAATCCTTTAGAATACGGAATAACACAAACAATGATTCATCATTGGAAGCAAGTTCTAATAGAAGCTTATAATAGGGGTGTTGAAAAATGAAAAAAAAATCTCATTTAGTATATATTGCAGCTGCAATCTCAATTTTACTTCCAGCTACAGGAAGATTTGCTGTTGGAATAATTATTTGTTTAGCCATGTTATTTATAACTTTTTTTGGAACGCTTTTTAATAGAATTATTCGAAATTTTGTTTCTAAAGATTCAGCTGTTTTTTATCAGTTCGTAATTTCAATTCTTTTATGTACAATTTTTAATCAATTAATAACATTATATTCTCCTGTTTTATATATATACATGGGATTTACTATATATCTTGCTGCTTTTTCATCCATGATAATTGGATTTTTTACATCTGATATTCAAAAAGATTTTTCTGATGTTTTATCACATAATATGACAAATACATTAAAATTTTGTTTATTAACATTATTTTTCTTTTTCCTAAGAGATTACATAGGATATAGTACATTTACACTTCCAGGTCAAAATGGGTTTATAGAATATTCTCTACCGTCTTTTCATCAGTATTATAAATCATTTTTCTGGGGTTCAATTCCTTGTGCAATCGTACTTTTAGCCTTAGGATTAGCACTTCTAACATTTATAAGTAGACGATTTGATATTGTAAGGAGAAAGTTATACTAAAATGATTATTAATTCGATTTTTTATTATATATTTTGTTGCTCAGGAATCTTAATTTACGGAATAGGACTAAAGAAATTAATCATTACTTCAAAAACTTGGAAAAGCCACTGGATGAATTATCTTGAATCCAGTATAGTGTGTGCATTATCTTCAATTGGATCTTGGTTAGTTGCTGTCTATATTTTATCACCAGTAAAACTTATTGAATTAACTCCTATTAGTTGTATCATAATACACTTACTTATTTCTTTAATAATTTCATTTATTTTTTCTAAATGCGAAAGAATATCTCTTTTAGATATTTCGATTTCATTTCCTTGTGTTTTACTTGCTGTAACAGAAAGTGTTACTATTTTACAATGTTTATGCATCGTTTTAAGTTGTTGTTCAGCTTATTATTTGATGATTCCGATAATTTTTGCAATCAGAGAACGAATTAAAACTTCACATCCGTTAAATGAATTTAAAACTGGAGCTTTAATTTTTATTAGTATTGCAATTATAATGTGTGCTTTTTTTGCAACAAATATTTCTTGGCTTAATCTTTGGAGATAAATTATGATTCTTTCAATATTGTTTGCATTTCTATTTTTTATTCTTAGCACTCTTTTATTAGTATTTTTACACTATGGATTTAGAGTAAAAAAACAAAGTGTTTCTAACAACGACTTAGTTTACGATGATGATTTAGATGTTATTGAAACTGAACAAGAAACATCATTACAGACAAAACAAAGAGCTGTTGTTTTTTGTTCCCCAGATAGAACTTTTTCTGCAAAAAGATTTAATTATAAAGGACAAAAAGATTGTAATCTTTTCAAACTGCTTTATGAAACTGAAAATGGTTGTACTTGGGGTTGTATTGGATTTGGAACTTGTGTCTCACATTGTCCACAGGATGCAATCGTAATAAAAAATAATACAGCAGTTGTTACTGAAGCCTGTAATGGTTGTGGAAAATGTTTATCATATTGTCCAAATAACATTATCAAAATGATTCCAACTAGAACTGATTTTGTTGTACAATGTTCCTCTCATGATAAAACAGATACTACTTGTTCTAGAGCATGTACAGCCTGTGCAAAGTGTACATCACCTTATGCACCAACAGGTTTTAGTGTAAAAAATAATCTTGCAGTAACAGATTATTCTATAAATCATGATAGAGCATTAGCGGCATCTCGTTGTCCTACAAAATGTATAAAAAAAGTTACTTTACCAGAAGAAAAATCTTTTACTTTTTGGAAACTGTGTTATAATATCTTTCACAAAGATAAAGAAGATGGTGAGCAGGACATATGGGAATAGTTTCAATTAGTTTTGGTTTGCATTGTCATATTTCAGATATGACCAACGATAATTGCGAATCAATGTATAATAAAACACTAAAAAAAATAATTTCATTTTTATATACTCATCCAAAAATAAATTTTACTTTTTATTTACCAGGTCCTGTATTTGAGTGGATAGAAAAAAATCATGCTGAATTTTTAACTTTGTTATCAGAGTTGGTAAATAGAAAACAAGTTGAAATTATCGGTGGTGGTTTTTATGAACCAATTTTTCCTCTAATAATGCCAATAGATAGAGTAGGTCAAATTGAAATGAATACTACTCATATTCGTAAATTAATTGGCAAAAAACCAAGAGGTATTTTTTTAGGGGATACAGTTTGGGATCCTTCATTAATTTCTAGTTTTAAAACTTGTGGATTGGAATTTGCAATTTTACATCATTCTTTGTTACCCGCAAATGAGCCAGAAGGTAAAAACCTAATCGTTGAAGATATGGGAAAAACCTTAACAATTATTCCTTATCAAAAACCTATTGAAGATTTTCAAAATTTACCAGATTCTCAAAAAATCCTTGAAAAAATAAAAAAACTTTCTGAATCACAAAATAATGCACAATATATTAATGATAATCATTTATATTTTACATCTTTTTCTGTAGATGAATTGTCCATATTACTTGAAACAAATTGGCTAGAAGAAATTTGTAATTTAATCGAAAAATCACCTCTTTTTGATTTTTCTTATCCATCATTATATCTAAAAAATAATTCAGATTGTATTAGGTCATTTATTCCAGCTGGATGTCCACCAGAAATTCAAAAATGGGCAACAATGCCTTTTAAACCAAATAATTCTGATAAAAAATCCGTACAATCAAATATAAAAAACTTTTTGACAACATATCAAGAAGTTCAATATTTATATTCAAGAATGATGTATACAAGTTTAGAAGTTTCTCAATGCAGAGGAGACAAAATAAGAAAAAAAACTGCAAGAGAATTTCTATGGAAAGCACAAACTCAAGATTCATATTGGTTTTTAGGCGATTCTGGAATAGGGTGTCAAGAAATTAGAAAAAATGCCTATAAAAATCTATTAACAGCAGAAAAACAAGTTAGAGAAACTAATTTATCTTTAACGGATTCCGTATTAAGTTTTGATTATGATATGGATGGCCGAAAAGAATACATAATTCACCAAAATGATTATAACGCTTTTGTTTCCTTGTGTGGAGGAATGATTTTTGAACTTGATTTATTATCTAATTCAAAAAATTATTGTGATACAATGAGGCGAATTTCTGATTTTGATGAAGTAACTGATTATTATCCAAAAAAATTATTTTTAGAACATCTAATTGATTTTGAACATTTTGAAAAATTTACAGAGGATACTTCTAATTCAAATGCAGTTTTTTCACAAATTGTTTATTCTGAACATAATTTTGATAGAGTACGCAAAGAACTTACTCTTAACGCAACTGCATTATTTGGAGTATTACAACAACCTGTAAGCCTAAAGAAAAAATTTCTTTTTTCACAAAACGGAATACAAGTACAATACATTTTAAAAAATGATAGTCCACTTCCGTTAAAATGTTACTTTGCTGTGGAATCAAATTTATGTCTAACAGGAACATCAAACGAAGAACAATTAATCGAAATTATTTCTGCTGATAACAAAGAACAAAGTTGTCCTGACCAAATTTATATACGACAAGATGGAGTTTCTTTTGTTCAGTTTACAGATGTACAAAATAAAAACGTTTTTTCTTTCCAACCTAACGAAGAAGCAGGACTTTGTATTCAGCCATTATATATTTCAAGACCTGTAAATGGAAATACTGAAAAACGTTATCAAGCAACAACAACTTCTTTCTTTTGGAAAATTGATATTCCACCAAGTTACGAATTAGAAAAAACTTTATTTTTAGGTATCTGTTCAACAAAAAAATCTTCAGGAACTAGAAAAAAGAAAAAACAAGAACAATAATAAAACGGATTTACAAAAGAACTATAAAAATTTATAATAGAATTATTAAATTGATATTATTTAAATTAGGATGAAAATATGAATAGAAGACTTATCACATCAGCTTTACCTTATGTAAATAACATTCCTCACTTAGGAAACCTTTTGCAAGTACTTTCAGCAGATGTTTTTGCACGATTTTGTCGTAGCAAAGGTTATGACACAATGTATATTTGTGGAACAGATGAATACGGAACAGCAACAGAAACTCGTGCTTTAGAAGAAAATAAAAAACCTCGTGAATTATGTAATTATTATCACGCAATTCATAAAGATATTTACCAATGGTTTGATATTTCATTTGATAATTTTGGAAGAACTTCCACAGAGCAACAAACAGAAATCGTACAATCACTTTTTAAAATGCTTGATGAAAGAGGATTTATCACAGAAAAAACTTCTACACAACTTTACTGCCCAAAATGTGAACGCTTTTTAGCAGATAGATTTGTATCTGGAACTTGTCCTTCTTGTGGATATGAAGATGCTCGTGGTGACCAATGTGAACACTGTGGTAAACTTCTTGACCCAACAGAATTACAAAATCCTCGTTGTTCTACTTGTGGTACAACTCCAGAACCTAAAGAAACAAAACACTTATACATAAATCTTCCAGCAATTCAAGCAGAATATGGTCCTTGGATGGAAGATACAGCAGAAAAAGGACAATGGTCAAAAAACTCTGTACAAATGACACAGGCTTGGATTCGTGACGGATTACAAGAAAGAGCAATTACAAGAGATTTAAAATGGGGAATTCCTGTTCCAAAAGAAGGATACGAAAACAAAGTATTCTATGTTTGGTTTGATGCCCCAATTGGGTATATTTCAATTACAAAAGAACTTACAGATAAATTAAATAATCCAGATATCGATTGGAAAGCATGGTGGCTTCCATCAGAATCCAATGCAAGTAACGCTAAAAATCCAGTAGATTTATTTCAATTTATTGGAAAAGACAATATTCCATTTCATACAGTAATTTTCCCTTCAACTTTGATAGGTTCTGGAAAGGATTGGACAAAACTTTATCACATGAGTAGTACTGAATATTTGAACTACGAATCTGGAAAATTTAGTAAATCAAAGGGAATTGGTGTTTTTGGAAGTGATGCAAAAGAATCTGGAATTCCAGCTGATGCTTGGAGATTCTACGAATTTTACAATCGTCCAGAAAAATCAGATACTCAATTCACATGGAAAGATTTTCAAGAAAAAGTAAATAGCGAGCTTATCGGAAACTTAGGAAATCTTGTAAACAGAACTTTAACTTTCGTTTCAAGATATTATGATGGGGTAATTCCAGAAGGAAAAATTGACGAAGCTCTTTGGGCAGAAATCAAAACATCTGAACAAAAAATTACAGAAAATCTTGAATGGGCAAATTTAAAAGACGCCTTCAAAGAAATTTTTGTTATCTCATCAATCGCTAATAAAGCATTCCAAGACGGAGAACCTTGGAAAACTCGTAATACTGAACCAGAAAAAGCAGCAAGCCTTATTATGAATCTTTGTTATGTAATTAAAGATTTGATGATTATGGCTCATCCTTATATGCCACAATACGCAGCTAAAGTTTTATCTTTCTTTGGTAAAAAGCCTTATAACAGTTTAGTAGGGAAACCAGCTGAAGAAGGTTGCTTAAATTGGAATGATTTAGGAAAATTAGAAGGATTGACAACTGTAAATGGCAACGAAATTTACTTCAAACCTTTAGATGATAAAGCAACAGAAGCTTATCGTCAACGCTACGCAGGAAGTCAAGCTGAAAGGACAGATGATAAAAAAGCTGATAAAAAAGCAAAAAAACAGGAAACAAAACCTCAAGAAAAAGCACCTGTAGATCCTGTTGAAACTTTCAATACAAAAATTGCTCTTAAAACTGCAAAAATTATGAAAGTTGAAAAACATCCAGAAGCAGATAAACTTTACATCGAAACTTTAGATGATGGTTCTGGTTCAGAACGAGTAATTCTCTCAGGATTAGTTCCTTATCTAAAAGAAGAAGATTTACTTGGAAAAACTGTTGTAATTGCTGATAACTTGAAGCCTCGTAAAATGCGTGGAATCGAAAGTAGGGGAATGTTACTTGCTGCCGATTACAAGGATGCAGAAGGAAAAGATTGCGTAGAAGTTCTTGATTGTTCTTGGGCAAAACCTGGAACTCCTGTTGTATTAAAAGATACAGATGTCAACGCACAAAAGGAAGCAGAAATTGATGCAGACACTTTCTTTTCTGTGCCAATTAGAGTTGTAAACAAAGTTGTTTGCATAAACAATATTCCTCTTATTGTTGACGGAAAAGAAATCACAACAGTTTTAACTGAAAATGGTGAAGTAGGTTAAAATGTATAATTTTGAAATTGAATTTTCAAAAGAAGATAGGGCTGATTGGTACAAGAATGAGCCTTATCTTCAATCTAAGTTTTGGTCTGAATTTAAATCTTTTCACGGATGGAAACCATATCGATTTGATGTTAAATTCAGCTTAAAAACTGATAATCAAAAAGAAAATAATTTTACTGTATCTGTTTTGGTTAGAAAATTTGCAAAGATTTTCCATTTAGCATATATTCCAATGGGAATTACTTTGCAAAAAGAAAATTCAATTATTCAAGATTACAAAAGTGATGAATATTTAACTTTACTAGACGAATTTTCAAAAAAAATAAAAAAATTTCTTCCTAAAAATACAATTTGTATAAGATTTGATTCTCCCATTGATTTTGAAGCACCAAATGAACGTGACGAATTTGTAAAAAATAAATTTCCTTTTGGTTCAATTCAAAAGAACAAGGTTGATATTCAGCCACCTGATACAACTGTTTTAGATTTAACAAAATCTGAAGAAGAAATTTTAGCAAATATGAAAAGTAAGTGGCGTTATAACATAAATCTTGCAACAAAGAAAGGCGTTATAATTGAAAAAGCCACAAGTAAAGAAATTGATATTTTTTATGATTTGTACTTAGAAACTGCAAAACGTGATGGAATTGCAATTCACAGTAAAAAATATTATCAAGATTTGCTTGAATTATCAGAAAAGAATGAAGGTAATAATTCTCCTTTGGTGAGTCTTTATGTTGCAAAGCACGAAAATGATGTTCTTGCAAGTATTATCACTTTGTTTATGCCATATCAAGCAGTCTATGTTTATGGTGCTTCTTGTAATATTAAACGAAATTTAATGCCTGCCTATTTACTACAATGGAATGCAATTAAAGATGCAAAAAATTTTGGCTCACAGATTTACGATTTTTACGGTATGCCACCAACTGACGACGAAAATCATCCAATGCACGGCTTATATCGATTTAAAACCGGCTTTGGCGGAAAAAATGTTCATAGGGTAGGAAGTCTTGATGTTCCTATTTCATGGATTTACACGCCATACAAAATTGCAGAATCTTTAAGAAGTTTTTGGTATAAAACCGTAAAGAAAAAATTAGCAGGAAGATAATTTTTTATATTCATTTCCTTTTTGACACAGCCACTCCATCTCCAATTTCGTAGAAAGTTGTTTCAAATTCTGTATTTGCTTTTAGAAAATCTATGTAGCGTTTTAGTTTTCGTATCAACTTTATTGTGCTATAATTTTGTGTCAATTCAGGATTTTCCACCATTCCATGAAAAAATAAATTATCACTTATAAAAACGCCTTTTTCATTTAAATTATTTTTGTATTTTTCAAAAAAATTTACATATTGAGATTTTGCACCATCAATAAAGATTAAATCAAATTTTTCTGTAAAATTAAAATTTAGTGCATCTCCTAAAAAAACAGTAATTTGGTCATCTAATTTAAAATTTACAATATTTTTAACTGCCTCATGATAGAGTTCTATATCATATTCAATCGTAAAAACCCGAATATTAGGATTGATTTGTG
>CALBXN010000129.1 GCA_937890485.1 uncultured Treponema sp. | reverse complement strand
AAGCCGAAAAAGATTGCAGACAACAAAGAACAGATACATCAGTCCTTGGAAGATGCGCTAAGTGCGATTGCCACGGACAGAAAGGATGGGTAGCCATGGCAAATGATTTTCGCAAGGGCGATAAAATCACGCTTGTAAACGGCGATGTCGCAAAGGTTATTGAAAAGCTTGGTGAAGGCGGTCAAGGTATAGTTTACTCGGTAAAAATCGACGGTGAAGATTATGCTCTCAAATGGTACACCTTTAAATTTCAGAATAAAAAGGGATTCAGAAAGAACCTTCAGGAGAATATTAGAAACGGTGCTCCAGACAGTAAGTTTCTCTGGCCCTTATATCTTACAGAAGAAATAAATAATAGCTTTGGCTATGTAATGGAATTGCGTCCTAAACGATTTTCAGATTTTTCTGACATTCTGAACAATAAAGCGAAATTTACTTCAACAGAAGTAATGATTACTTCAGCACTGAATATCGTTAATGCATTCAGAACTCTGCATAGAATGGGGTTGAGTTATCAGGATTTGAATGATGGAAACTTCTTTATTGATGTTTCAAATGGCGATGTTCTTATTTGTGATAATGACAACGTTACTCCTGATGGAATGAAGAATGCTGGAAATATTGGAGGTAAACCTGGTTATATGGCACCGGAAATCGTATGTGGTAAGACCTATCCAAATTCACTCACAGATTGTCATTCATTGTCTGTAATTCTTTTCAAACTGTTCTGCCGTCATGATCCACTTATGGGAAAAGCATATGTAGACAGCGTTTGTATTACAGAAAAAAGAGAATTTGAACTGTACGGAAAAAATCCTGTGTTTATCTTTGACCCTAAGGATTATTCCAATAAGCCAGTTCCTGGAGTACATCCAAATCCAATAAAACTTTGGCCTAGATACCCAAAGTTTATTCAAGATGCCTTTATCAAGTCTTTCTGTGACGGATTGAAAAATCCTAATCAAAGACTTCCTGAAAATGAATGGCAGAAACTTCTGATTAGATTCAGGGGAACTATCCTTAAGTGTCCCCATTGTTCAAGTGAAATATGTCTTGCAACAGTACCACATGGAGAAACAATAAAATTTGATTGTGGAAGCAGTTACAGCTATCCATATTCACTTTCATCTGACAGATATAAAGTTCCTATATTTCCGAGTATAAAAATTTATAAATGTCAGACTGTTCAAGACTGTGATGATTATACAACTGTAACAGGTGAAGTAATCATGAATAAAAATAACCCAGCTTTATGGGGAATAAAGAATGTTTCTAGAACTGCATGGAGCTTTATAGCAGCAGGAAAAGAATCTAAAGAGATTGCAAATGGTTCAGTAGTTCCAGTTGCAAATAATGTAGAAATTGTCTTTGAAAATATTAAGGCAACAGTTAGAAAATAACTTTTTGGAGGTTTATCGAACTATGGGTATGTTTGATGATGTTGAAGGAATTGTAAAGAGACAGATGGTTTTATTCTTTGTTGTAGATACTTCGGGATCAATGCAAGGATCAAAAATAGGGGCAGTGAACACTGCTATTCGTGAAGTTCTTCCAGAACTAAAAGAGGCTGGTGGCTCTGATGTAGATTTGAAAGTTGCATGTCTTACATTCTCCAGCGGATGTAAATGGATGTATCCAACACCTATTTCATCAGAAAGTTTTCAGTGGACTAATGTTGATGCTGATGGAGTAACAGATCTTGGAGATGCCTGCCGTGAATTAAGCGAAAAGCTTTCCAAGAATGGTTTCTTAAAAGCTCCATCAGGATCTGTTGCTCCTGCCATTTTCCTTATGTCTGACGGTGAGCCAACAGATGATTTCGAGTCTGGATTGAATCTTTTGAAGCAGAATAACTGGTTCAAATATGCTATCAAAGTTGCAATTGCAATCGGTGATGATGCAAATAAAGAAACACTGGCTAAGTTTACAGGAAACTCTGAAGCAGTAATCACTGTTTATACACCTGAGAAATTGAAGAAATGGATTCGCAAAGTTTCCATCACATCGTCCCAGATTGGTAGTAAAAGTCAGCCTGCTTTTGATGGTAAGATTCCTTCTAAACAGGATGCAATGATTGATGAAATCAAAAATATTCAGCAGGAAGAAGCTGATATGGATTCAATTTCTACCAGTGGTGATGACTGGTAAGGTGGCATTTTATGCTTTTTACATTATCAGCAAGATGTCAGGGAAGTTCGCATAAGAAAGAAAACAAACCTCTTCAGGACTATTGTGCAGCAACCAGTGATAAACTTAAAACTTATGCTTATGCACTTGTTGCTGACGGTCATGGAGGAGAGAAGTACATTCGTAGTGAAAAAGGAGCACAAATTGCTGTAACCGTTGCTACAGAATGTACTAATGAAATTCTAAAAAAAATTATCCCTCTTATACGTGGGAAAAAGAACGATTTAATTGAGAAAAATTTAAAGCTTCTGTGTGTAAAAATATCAATTAAATGGAAAGAGACTGTTATTAGAGATTTCAATGAGAATCCATTAACTTCTGAGGAATCGGAATTGTGTGAAAACTTAAAAATGAATCTTCCATTACAAGAAGAAACAATTCCGTCCCTATACGGAACAACTCTTCTTGAAGCTGTTTATTTTGAAATGTTTAACTTCTGGTTTGCTCTTCAAATCGGAGACGGGAAATGCTCAATTATTAAGGAGAATAACTCTGTATTTTTTCCAGAAGAACTTGAAAATGAAAAACTTGGTTTTGGGGTTACAACATCGTTGTGCAGTCCATACGCAGCAACCGAATTCAAATTTGCTTATGGGTTTGAAAAGATAAACGGTATTGCAGTAATGAGTGACGGTTTAACCGACTCATTTGATACTAATAAATTACCAGGTTTTATTTTGAGCCTTAAAGACAATACTGTAAACGATGAACAGAAAACTATTGAAGAACTCAAAAGTTTTCTACCAATACTTTCAGAACAGGGTAGTGGAGATGATATTTCCTTTGCAGCAATAATACCTATAAGAGAATACATATGACTATTTATGAAAAGTTTGAAGAACTTATTTCAACACATAATATCCTGATTTTAGATAATCCAGAGTGGTGTAAAGCCTTTTTTAGAAAGGCTGGCTTTAATGAAGATAATCTAGGAAACCGATTATTTTTTATTTTGCTTGATAAAAACATCACACTGGAAATTAGAAAAGTTTCTTATAGGAAGAACTTGAAAACTGATTTCAATATTGCTGTTACGGTATACGCAAAGATGTTTGACAGTTTAACTGTCCCTAATGATAGTGAAGATATTCTAATTAAACACATTATTGGAATTATTGATACTCTCAATAGAAGAAACATTATTTATTTTGAATATATTTCAAACTTTATCGATTACAGAGACTTTAGCAACCTAAGAGATGCAGTTGAAGAAATGGTAAGGTATTTTTCTGCAAAAATACTTTCAGACTACATTCGAATTAAAGCATATCTACGGGATATTTCTAGAAACATGATTGAAGAGTTTGATATTAAATCTTTCATTGTTTTTCTTACAGCTTTGAATGCAGAAAATGTTGTCTTCTCATTTACAAACAAAAGGAATATTTATTTTTTATCGTTATTGGATAGTGCATTAGAAAAAACAGGAAATACGTATGCTCCATTAGAAAGACAGAAACAATACTTACAGGAGCAAAAAGAATTTAGAACAAACACAAAATGAAAAAATAATAAAATTATATAAAAAACTTTTGAATTAGAATATTTCTGAAGATGTAAAAATAAAATCAATAAAAGAAGTACAAGAAAAAGAGAATTGGTAACGACACAGAAAGTTTTTTTTAAAATACGCTTGGTATTTTTCCAATATCTGTTGTTACACATGGACTTAAAAACTCCCATTTCTTCTGACAGCCATCTTTTACATAGGATTTTCCGAGAGTAATTGAACGACGCCCATAAGCAGAAGTTATCGAATCCACTGCCTCCATTAAATGCTTTTTCTTAATATCTTCCATTGGATCTATCCATAAATACCCTTGAAATTGAGTAGGTTGAAGGTCGAGTAGGGTAATCATCACAACTTTATACCCATACCCATAGAGCTATTATTGCAGCATTTACTAAATCTGGTGTATAAGATGTATGTCTTGGTAATTGAATAATAATTCCATTTGAATATTGTTCCTCAATTTTATCTGAATAATAATTACAAGTTGAAATCATAACTTGAATAGCTCTACATTCTGATTTTTGTTGTCGTAATCGCTCAACCACAAGTTCTGTGTATTCAACAATTGCACATTCTAGAGTTTCAATATCATAAACTTTTATTGAAAATTGACGACTTGAAGTTATAACTTCCTTTTTTTCTCTTGTTATTTTTTCTATGGAACGAACTCCATTTAATTCTTGAACTGTACTCATGCGTTTCAAGGATAACATCTGTGCAGCCTATGTACGAGGTGATTCTATGGAACCAACTTTGTTTGATGATGACATCATAATTTTTGACAACTTTGGTTACGATGGCGCTGATGGAATCTGTGCAATCAATTACAAAGGTGCAGGATTTGTGAAACGCTTACAAAGAGATAAAGACTGCGTAAAAATAATCTCTGACAATAAGATATATGAACCAATGTTTGAAAACGGCGAAAGCGAAGATTTTATGATTGTTGGAAAAATTCGTTACGTTGTGCATAAGGTTTAATGGATTTATAAAAAAGGTGTCAGGAAAAGTATATAATTCTAGAGATATCTATAGATAATTCCTTGTAATATAACATTTGGTATACAGAATTGAAATTTATAGAAAGTAAATAAAGTCTTTTACTTTCTGGCTTAAAAGATAAAATTCTAGCCTATAAAATTAATATATAGTTCTATTTTTTCCGACACATTGAAAACAGAAAACTAAAAAAAAAGTAGCAATTTCGAGGTTTTGGATATATAATAATACGGTAGATTTATAATTATAAAAGGGGGTATTCTATGGCCTTTGATCCAAACAGTGAGAAATATAAACCAAAAAACAATAATAAAGTTCTTCCTGTTGTTTTACTTCTAGATGTAAGTGGAAGTATGAAGTATGACAATAAAATCGGAAAACTGTATGAAGCAACAAAAACAATGATTAAGACATTTGTTGACTTAGAGTTAAAAGAAAAAACAATTGATGTGGCAATTATTACATTTGGTGCACAAGTTTTACAACATACACCAATGACTTCTGTAAAAAATATTTCTTCATTAGAACCTTTTTGTGCCGGAGGAGGGACTCCATTGGGAGAAGCTTTGGAGATGGCAAAAGATATGATGGATGATACAACCATACTTCAAAAAGGAAAAATTTATAAACCTGCTGTTATAGTTGTTTCTGATGGTCGTCCTGATAGTGGTTGGAAAAAAGGATTTGCAAGTTTTGAAACAGGCGATCGAGCTTCCAAATCTCAACGTTTTGCGGTTGCTATTGGTAACGACCGTGACGAAGAAATGTTAACTCTTTTCACAAAAAATAAAGATAATGTATTTTATGCAGAAACAGCAGAAGAAATTGCTGATAAATTAGAAGAAATTTCAACACATATTTCAATGCGTGCTGCAAGTGGGACTCCGAATGATATACCTCAGGCTGAAGGAGTAAAGTATGATAATGAAAATATATCTTCATTTACTGAAGAAGATGAGTATGTATAATTTTTAATATTAGGAGACTATTATGCCAAATGCAATCGCCAATCCAGAAGAAATTGTAAGATTTTCAAATGTTATAGAACATTACATTCAGGTACTTGAAGAAGAGACTAGTCGAATGGATTCAGCTTTTCAGCAGTTAGGAGATACCTGGAAAGATCAGCAAAGATCAGCATTTGAAGAGACATATAGACATTTAAATAATACAATAATGGCATTTAGGAATAATGCTCAGGAGCAAATTCCTCATTTACGACAAATGGCCACTGACTTGGAAACATATTTAAGTAGATAATGAATCAACAAGCAGATGTGAAAAGTGTAGATGTTTTACAAAACACACTACAAGAATTGCAAGAAGAAAAGAATCAAATAACTCGTTTGATACAAGAAGATCTTAATGATCAGAAGAATCTTTTGGAAGCAACCCAACAAGAGGTAACAATCAGCAATAACATGTTGATGGTTGCAAAAGTTATAGAATCTGAAAAACGTGTTGAATTGATGTCTGCAGAGGCTGATTTGGCTGCAGCAATTGCAACAGGATTACCAGATGCAATTGCTGCAGCATCTAGTTGGGTTGCTTCCGCAACTCAGGAATATCATGAATCAAAATCGCATCGAGAAAGACTGGATTATAGGTATGATTTAGCTAAAGAATGTGTTTCTATAGCAGAATATATGGTTATAGAAACAGAACGAATGTATTCTCTTGCAGAGTCTATTATTTCTGAAAAACTTACAATCGGAACAACTCGTTTAATAAATGCAAAAAATGATTTGCTTAGTTATTTAAATAAAACCTTTAATTCTATTCCTGCAACTGATTTAAGTGATAAAACTAAAACATGTGTATTGGGATCTGAAAATCAAAAAGAAATTAAGTTAAGTTCTTCTGAACATCAGCAAATTAAGCATGAAACTGGTTGGAGTGATTTTGTAATAAACCATATTAGGACAATGGAGCAATATGAAATTTATTATAAGCAAGCCAATCTCACAGAGAAAATTGTAAATGGAAGAATTTGTCTTATTCGTGAAATTGATTTTGATTATATTGACCCTAAAAGTGGTATGACAAATAAAGAGCTGATGGCAATGGGACGTGCGCCGTTTGACTCAAAAACAGGACAACGTATAGAACTTCATCATATGGATCAAGATTTTGCAGGTCCGTTTGCTGAACTTACAGAAAATACAGAACATGGAGATGGGAATCAGACAAAATTACATTTTAAAGGAAGCGATAGTTGGAGAAACGATCCAGTAAAGAATAATAAATATAAAAACCATGACCGCCCAGATCATTGGAGAGCCAGAGCAAAGGAGAAGTAAAGTATGGAAAAACTTGATAAATTTCTAAATTCTATGGAATATGATTCTACTAAAAACAAAGTTGATTCAGCATTCATCACATCAATCGAAGAAGAATGTGGTGTAAAAACTGGGAAACAATTACAAGAATATATTCTTTCATATGGTTATATTGGTTATCATCATGTTGAATTTTATGGGGTTAATTCTACTCAAGGGTTGGAATCCGATATGGTGAAACAAACTAAGTACCTTCATCAATATTTTGAGGAAACTTCTAGTTATTATGCATTTTCAAATGAGGGAGATGGAGAATATTTGTTAATTAATTCTAATGACGAAATTTTTAACTTTGACTCTGATACAAAAAAACTGACTCCAACAAATAAATTGTTGGAAAATTTTATTATAGAATATTTAGAGCAGATAGAAGATTAAAAATGTTTGAAGAATCTGGTAATAAGTTGCAAATAATAAAAAATAATTTCTCAGAAAATATTAGAGATAATTTTGGAAAATCAATAGAAAATGAGGTTTTCAATGCCATTTCACAACAAATTACCTCATTAGAACAAATTTACCAGAAAGCTCAAATTCAAATTCAGGAGATAAAAATAAAAACCCAAGAGTTAAGGAGTATTCTATGAAAGAAACAGATACAATTGAAAATTTAATTCATAGAATCGACGAGTTAATTGTTGAAAGAGACATAACATTAAAATCAATCGATGATGAATTTTGTACTCCAGATATGAAGATAAAAAATGATGACTATTCAGAATATAAGAGTAAAAGAAATAAATATTTAGATTACTTTAAGAAAAATATGATTGATTTGACTGGAAAACTTGATAATTTATGTAAACGTATCAGACAAGTCCAACCAGCTTTATTTTCATTAGGGAAAGAGAATCTTAATATCAATAAAAGATTTCCAAACAGAGTTTCAATTGGCGAAGTAAGATTTAATTATCAAAATCTTGATATTGTTGTTCCAAATATGAGTCTATTCCCTATAGAATATAATATGATTATAAGTGGTGAACAACAAATTCATCTTATTCATAAAATTTTTTTAAGATTGATGTATTCTAATCCAATAGGAAAGTTAAATTTATTTGTTTTTGATCCAAATGGATTGGGAAAATCAATTACTTCTTTTAATAAGTTAATTTCTAATGAGCTATTATTTCCAACAAAAAAAGTTATTACAGATTTAAGACTTCTAAAAGAAGAATTAAAGCATACAATTGCGTATATGGAAAACTTATACCAGAAACTGTTTACAGGTGATATTACTGATTGGAAAAAATATAATGATAACTTGAATCGAATAGGTCAAAATAAGAAATTCCTTCCATACAAAGTTTTTGTTTTGTTTGATGTTCCAGATGGAATGGATCAAGAATGTTTTGATATGTTTAAGAAACTTCTAAACCATAGTAAAGATTGTGGCATTCTTGTTATTTTCTCATTTAACAGTGTAATTCTAAAAGCAGAGGATACAAAATTAAATTCTATGACATTAGAATTAAAAAAATGTATAGAAAATACAAAACCTTTGCATGAAATAGAGCACATTACAGAAAGAAATATACAAACTGAAAGGTTAGAAGTAAAGTTTCTTGGAGAAAAAACTCCTTCTTCTAATACAATGCGTCAATTAGTAAATATTTATTATGATGCCTTGGAAAACTCTGAAACTCGGAAAATAAATTTTGATGATTTGATAAATAAGAATAATTTATTTACTAAGAATTCTGTAAATGAACTAAATATTCCAATTGGGTTTAGCGATATTTCTGGAGAAATTGTGTCCATGTCAATTGGAGATGAAACACCTCATTATCTTATTGGAGGAACTACAGGGTCGGGGAAATCAAATCTTTTACATAATATTATTTTAATTTCTTGTAGTTATTATTCGCCAAAAGAATTGGAATTATATTTGCTAGATTTTAAAGATGGAGTTGAATTCAATAAATATATAAACCCAATAATTCCACATGCAAAATTAATCGCAACTGAAGCTGACACAGAATATGGGATTTGCGTTCTTCGCCATTTAGTAGACGAAAAAAATAGAAGATATCAATTGTTTAAGAAATATGGGTGTGGAAGTCTCAAAGATTTAAGAGAAAAACATCCAGAATTTGAAATTCCAAGATTAATGGTTATTATTGATGAATTCCAGGTTTTATTTGGAAATTCGGATAAAATGCAAACGATAGAAGAAATGGAAAAACTTGCAAAACAAGGTCGTGCATGTGGTATTCATTTAATTTTAGCTACACAGTCTCTGAAAGGACTAGATTTTGGAATATTAGGTTCTCAATTTAGTGGAAGAATTGCATTAAAATGTTCCTCTGAAGATTCAAAAATGTTGTTGGGGAGTATAAGCTCCAATAATGAAGCAGCTTCTCAACTCAGAATTCCTTATGCGATTATGAATAATGCACAGGGAAGTCCTGAAGCAAATCAAAAATTTGCTATTCCTTATATCAAACTGGAAGAATTAAAATCTTTTGTAAGTTTGTACTATAATAATTGTAATAGGAAATTTGAACCTATAATTTTTAATGGTCAAGCATTACCTAAACTACCTGATAATTCAGTATTCAGTAGATGTAATAAATATGAAATTCTTATTGGAAAGAAACTAGATTATAATTCATCAGATTTCTATGTACGAGTTGGACAATCCGATGCTTGTAATATTTTGATTTGTGGATTAAATCAAAGATATCAAAAAGAAATATATAAATCTATAGTTCTATCATTAACTAATTCTAAAAATTACAACAAAATTGTTTGCATTGGATTTACGGAAATTTTTAAATCAGAGAAGATAGAAAACTATTGCTCTGTAATTGATTTTTTAAATAAATATAGAACTGAAAGATTTTCTGATTCTTTCATTTTATTAAATGAAATTAACTTTATTAAGGAATTTAAAGTACAACCGTATGGTACTCCATCAGAAGATTTGAACTCTTTTTTAAACATAAGTTCAATCAAAAATAATAATTTTTTAATTTGTTTTTACTCAAGATTAAATATGTTAAAAAATTCTATGCCAAAAGATATGCAAGATATATTTAGACAAAGAATAGGTTTTGGGTTAAGCCAAAATGATGCTACTCAGTTTGTTGAAAATCCAAGTTGCTTTAAAGAAGCCGTCACATCGAATAGATGTTTTCTAGCAGCAAATGGAGAAGTTTTATCTTGGTTTTATCCTTTTTCGGAGGATGATGAATGAGTATAAATTTTGTATATGATGTTTCTGGCAGCATGGTAGAAAATAAATCATTAGTTTTATATTTCTTTTATACATTAATGAACATTAAAGAGTCTTATGGTTTGCAATTGAAACAGATGCTATTATCTGAAACTCTTTCTAAATTTGAAGAACCACAAAATCTTAGTTTTGGGAAAACTATTGACGGAACAAAAATTTCTGAAATGATTCCAGATGATGAAATATGCGTTCTAGTTACAGATGGATGTTTTTCTAGTGATGAAAAAGAAATACTTAAAAAAGAATCTGAAAAGCGAACTATATTTTTCTTATTAATTGGAGAAAGTGCTAATTATCAATTAGTAAGAAAAATATCAAAAAATATAATTTATAAAGCGGAAGATTTATTTTTATGTCTAAATAATTTATTTTCAGGAGCCCTAATATGATATTAGATGGAATGTCTTTTCAAGGTTCTTATCATGCCATCAATCAAGATGCTTTTAAAATCGTAAAGAGGAATAATATATTTGTGTCAGTTATTTCTGATGGATTAGGAAGTTTAAGTCATTCTCAAATTGGGTCTAGAGCGATTTGTGACAGTGTAGAAGAGTTTATTCTAGGAAATGATATAGATTATTTATTTAATCTGAAAGCAGAATTATGGCTTAAAAAAATTCATGATATTTGGATTTCAAAAGTCGGTAATGACATTTCTAATTGTTATGCAACTTTTTTACTTTTTGCATGTATCAAAGATCGAATACTAACAATTAGATTGGGGGATGGCTTTATTTCCATATTACTAAAAAATGGTTCAAAAGTTTTATTTGACAAAAAAGAAACATATTTATTGAATGAAACTGACTGTTTTACAGAGGAACTTGCAATAGACAAAGTTGAATATTTTGAATCAAAAAAATCTGAATTAGTATGTTTTTTGATGAGCACAGATGGCTTTGAAATTGGTGATATGTCTGAAGATATTATAAAAGAATTCACAAAAGAATTTGCAGAAGGAAATAAAGGTCTGGCAGGGGAAATTATTAGAAATGATGTTGTGTCATGGTTTTCTTCTTGGACTGGAACTGATGATAAAACATTAGTTTATTATTTAGGAGAAGAGTGATATGAAAAGTCAATATACAGATGTGTATGGAAAGATTCATATATTAGGAGATGAAATAAAACGAGGTGGGCAAGGAGTTGTATATCGTACATTGAATCCCAATATTGTTATAAAGATTGAATTGAATAACGATGGAACAGTAGTTCAAACACCAAATCCTGCTTATGAAGAAATAAGGTTGCTCCCATTTCCTAGAGATCTTAATTTGACTTTACCATTAGCTCCTCTTAAAGATGTTTCTGGATACACAATGTATCTTCTTGATGATATGTATCCATTCTCAAAATTTTTTTCGGACAAAAGTAATGTAGAGTCAGAGAAAAAAAATAATTTATATTTGCAACAATTTGAATCGAATACTAATGAACAAGCGACTGAAATCATGAAGGAATTAACTCATTATATCAGCACAGGTGGAAATTGTTTAAGATTAGAAGCTTTCTTTAAATGTGCTTGTTTATTAGCGCGTTTACATGCTGCAGGTTTTGTATATGGAGATATTTCTGATAATAATGTTTTCATAGCAAAAAATGATGAGAATTTGATTGTATGGTTAATTGATTCAGATAATGTAAATTATCAAGATAAAACAAGTAAAAAGATTTTTGGCACTCCTGGCTATAATGCACCAGAATTAGTTGAAAAAAGATTTGGAAATACTTTCTATTCTGATATATATGCTTTTGCAATTGCTTGTTTTAATGAGTTATATGGATGTTATCCATTTAAGGGGCAATATTTTATTGAGCATGAAGAGGATTTTGAATTTGCTGATGATGCTGATGATAAAGCTTTTTCGGGGACACTTCCTTGGATTCTTGATGAAATAGATAATTCTAATGCTCCAACAAAATTTTCTCCTGGGGAATTATTTTTTTCAGAAACAAAAAGTTTGATGCGAATTTTTTCAAGAACTTTTTCTGAAAAAGGTAGAAAAAATAGAATTTTAAGACCATCTATGATGGAGTGGTCATTTATATTAGGGAAAGAAACAGATTCGACAATTAGATGTTATAATTGCCATATGGGATATAATAAAAATTATTTTAAAAATTGCCCTGTATGTGACAATAAAACTTCTTATATTGAAATAATATCAAGAATACAATCTCAAAAAGTATGGAATTATTGCAAAGCAATACAGAAAAATAAATTGGTAAATATTCCATTGAGAGGAATTGAAGGACTAAAACTTGAATCTGTTGATCGAAATGCCTTTTCTATTGTTTTTAAAGATGATGCATTCATTTTCTCAAATTTTAATGATGAATATGAGTTCTATGTAGTAAATCATGAGAATAAGGCACTAATATATAATGAATACACTTTCAGAAATAATTGCAATTTTAAGTGCATTAATAAAAGTAGTAATATAGAATATCTTTTGGAGATAAAGAAAGTATGACTATAAATGAATTAAAAACAAAAAAAGAAGATACTTTCTCTAGCATAGAATGTGAACTATTAGAAGCAAAAAAAATAAAAGGATCGGGGAGAGTTGAATATGTTAGTGATAATCAGTTCAAACTAATATGTAATATAAATAATGAATTACGAGTTATTCCTTTTTCAATAAAAGATGTAAATATCGCAAAAATAATAGCGAACAGAATTTATAAAAAACATTATAATATCTGCTCATTTGATACCGTCGGGAAAGAAGAAAATAAGACATTCTTTCTACATATCACGTTTTTTTATTCAGTACTAACTGATAATATTTGTAATATTGTATTGAGTGAAAAAGTAAAACAATCTCTTGTAGAAAAGAAAAAAATTAGAGATATGCCAGGGTATGAAATGTTCATCGCTGCAAACTTTCAGATTAAAACAGAGTCTAATTATGTTTTTGCATTTACAAATGGTTTTTATGAAAATGAAAGTGTGGCTGAAGATGTACTTTCTTTAATTTCTGATGGGAGAAATATTAATGACTCTGAAGATGAATTTGATGAATCGACTACTTTACAATCCAATTTAAAAAAATTAAAAGGCTTAAAAATATATGGTAGGGATTATAATTTATGCATATCAATAAAAAGTGATTCAAATGGAGATTATTTTTCTGCAGATGCTGTAGATTATTATAATCGTGAAATACCTTCATTATCTCTATGGTGCTCTGAGATATTTTTTAAAGATGAAAGAAATTATATTTCTGAACGAATTAAACAAGAAATAAACTCCAAACCTGGATATTTACAGTTGTGGGAAGAATATTCGAGTTTAGAAGGTGAAGTTCTTCTTAATAAAGCAAGAACAATAGGTAATTTTACAGTTTCAAATGTTGTTGAATATGATGATTCAAGAGAAAAAAGTGGTTCCACAAAATATAGAAGACTTAAACCTATAGGATTATCTACAGAAGGATTTGAAGTTCTAAAAGAAGGCGATGTATTAATAAATACTATGGAACTTCCTCTATATTTATTAAATCCAAATTTATCTTGGAGTGAATACCAATTATATAAAAATAATGGTGACTCTTTAAAAGATAAAAATCACGAAAAAATAAAAAATCAATCTGTAAAAATCATTAAAAAAATTGATGACTATTTTTTAATTGATGACAACGGAACAGCTGAATTATATTCTGGAAAGTTTGTGTATTCAATTGAAGGAGATGAAGCTCAGATTAATAGAAGAGCAGTGTCTAGGGATTTAATTGTCAATGCAGATTGTCCAATGCCTGCTTTAGGGATACTTATTGAAGGTAAATTGCCAAATGGATTTAATAAAAGCATTTCACTACCAAAGTTAGAACCTATTACTGAATTCGTCAATAATAAATTATTTTCAAAAAACTCTCCAACATTAGTTCAAAGAAAAGCCATAGATATAGCTTTAAATACTCCTGATTTTGCAATTATTCAAGGTCCTCCTGGAACTGGGAAAACAACAGTAATTCGAGCCATCATTGAACGGTTAAATGAAGAATCCGATAAAACACAGAATAATACAGGTGAAATATTAGTTACAAGTTTTCAGCATGCAGCAGTTCTCAATTTGAGAGAAAGACTTAGTGTAAATTCATTTCCCACTCCAAAATTTGGAACAAAAGATACAGAAAATGAAGAAGATTCATTTTCATATATTGTATCAAAATGGTGTCTTGAATACTCAAAAAAATTAAAAGATCAAAATCCAGAGTTACAAGATACTAATGAAATTATGGAATTGAAACGTTTACATTCCAATTATATTGCTACTCCATCTTCAAAAAACCTAAATAGTTTTATTGATTTTGTAAGAAAATGTAACAATTTCACAGAAATTAATGAAACATTAGATGAGATTTCTAATAGAAACTTGAATACTATTGCTAATTCTAATTCAGATTTGCTTCCTTATATTAGACGTATAAGAACAGATAAACAGGCTTTTGCAGATGATGGAGCAAGAAATGCGGATACTTTATACGCTCTTTTGGAACCAATATTAAATATAAATAATCCCAAAAATTATGAAATATTAAAGATTCTTGATGAAGCTGCAACTACAGAAGATGAGGTTGTTACATCTGATTTGCTTGAAAAATTAAAAGAAATCAAACTTTATTTATTGGGCAAATGCATTCCCCATCCACAGTATATAGCAACTAGTTCCAATGAATTAATTAACAAGGTTTATCTCGAAACTCTGAAGCAACTGAAAACTCCTAAATCTGAGATATCAGGGATATTATCAGGATTATTAAATGAACTTGATTCGAATTCTGACCAGATTTTTGATGTTATCTCGAAGTATAATTATGTATTCTCAGCTACATGTCAACAATGTGATGGAAGGGAAATTACTGCTGCAAAAAGATATTATTCTGCCCATATGTCTTATGACACAGTTATTGTTGACGAAGCAGCTAGAGTCAATCCTGGAGACTTAATGATTCCAATGGCAAAAGCAAGGAACAGAATAATTTTGGTAGGTGACCACAGACAATTACCACATATATATGACGAAGAACTTGCTGAAAAACTTATGGAAACAAATACAAATTTTGAACAAAAATATATAAATTCTAATATACAAAAAAGTATGTTTGAATATTTAATGGAAAAAGCAAAGGAATTGACTTCCATTGATAATATTCAGCGCGTAATAACTTTGGACTATCAATTCAGAATGCATCCTTTGCTTGGAAATTTTGTAAATGAAAACTTTTATAAGAATCACAACATAGAAGAAAGTTTTAAATCTCCTACAGGGGATATGATTAAAAATTATACGCAAAATTTATTTAATAAGCCTTTGTATTGGGCAAATATTCCATTATCTAAAGGACCTGAAGAAAAAAATGGAACAACTCGTACTAGAGAAATTGAAGTTAATTATATTATAAAAAAAATTGAAGAATATATAATTAAAGAAATAGAAAAAGATAAGGTATATAAAGAAAAATTAAATATTCAAATCGAACAATTTATAAAAGGTAATTATGAAGAAAAATATAATATTGGATTAACCTATGGAATTATTACCTTTTATAGTGGACAGAAAAAACTATTAAAAGGAGCATTAGATACTTTAATAAAAAAATATTCAAAGATTAATAATGAAGAAAGTGCTTTAATTCATCAGAAACTCCAACGTGTCAAAATTGGAAGTGTTGATGAATTTCAAGGTATGGAATTTGATGTGATTTTCTTATCGATTGTACGATCTCATAAATTTTTAGAATATGATGACGAAATAGATGATAAAGTAAAAGGTATTAGAAATTACGGTTTTTTAACATCAGAAAATAGATTATGTGTTGCCTTAAGTAGACAAAAGAAACTCTTGATTATTGTTGGTGATACAGAACCTTTTATCGGTAAGGAATGGATTTCATTGGCTCAAAAATGTGTGCCTGCAATGGTCGAATTATATAACTTGTGTGAAAAGGAGCAAGTGATAATAAATGAATAATCCAACTGTTTTTAGTAAGATAAAAAACGAACTGTTTCAGAATTTATTCCCTCAAATAGAAATACTAGGTACTCCATTAAATGTTTTTGTAGAAACATTATGCTATAATATTAAAATACCTATAATAACTAAAAATATTAAAAATAAAGAAATTGATCTTTTTGAAGAGACTATTTTAAGAATGAAGTCTATCAAAAATTATTCTGTAATAGAGTTATCAGAGATCCTTTGTTTAGAAAAAGATTTCATTGAATATATTATTAATCAACTGAATGCAAAATCTTATTTGTCGAATTCAGGCAAATTAACATCAGATGGAAATATTGCAATTAGTAAAGGAAAAGAAGATACCTCAGTTGAGAAGTATGAGCTTGGAAAAATATTTGTAATTCGCGATAATATGAATAATTGTCGCATTTTACCATATATAAAAATTGGAGAAATAGAATCAGAATTAGTAACTGAAATTAACTCTAATAAACTAACGGTAGATTACGGAACTAAAGGGAAACCCAAACCATTAACAGGTATTTGTATTAGGGATCCTTTATTAGCCGAAAAAAATCCTTATCCTAATATTAATTCAGATGAAATTGAACGAATAATTAAGACATATAATTTAATTTGTAATAAAAGAAATATAAATGGAATAGCATACGCAAACAACGAGTCCATTGCATGTTCTTTTGACCAAATTGTTTATTTTCATATGCAAGGAGTTCTTCAACAAGGTTTTGTTGATGAACCTATATTCTCCGATGGATTTGTTCCAAATATTCAGGATATTTATAATCAAGTAAAAAAGATAAAACCTGAAATTCTTTCAAAGATAAAAGAGAAAGCAATAACAATATATAATGATGAATCTAGGGATGAATTTCAAATAGCAACTAGTGGAAAATATTGGCAAATTCATTTTTCAATCAATCGTATAAATCGGAAGATTAATGAAATTAAAAATTTACAAAATAACGATAGTGCTAATACGTCTAGCGAAATTCAAAATCATTATAGAAAAATTATTATCGAATCCCAAAGACTTTTAGAGTGGGGTTTTATGTATTATTGCAAAACTCACACCCCAAGTATTGCAACCATAAATCTATTGAAAAATCAGTCACCTGATATGAACGGAGACTATATTTTTTCTTTGGCTGAAAAGAAACACATATTGTTTCTGGGAAAAGAAACTATTTCTCAATACTATGCAACAAAAAAAGATACAGACCTTTCAATTAATCAATTTCTAAATAATAATCCAAATTTAAAAAAATATGATGAAATATATAAAGCTTTGATTTCACATATATATAAATCTGATATTGAACGATTCTTTGAATTCAAAGAACCAAATCTATACACAGGCTTTCCATTATTTTTATTAGAAGCATGTGAAAATTCTGAAAATCCTGTTTATTCAATGCAAGAAGATATACCTGAATATTTGTCGATAATAAGAGATATTAATTTTTTCAGTAGAGGAGCTCGACACACTAGAAATGAAATATTAAATAAAGAAGTAATAACACTATATTTAAAGTGCAAACAAATAATAAAATATATTTTACCAGACGCATGTTTAGATACAGAAAAGCCATCAAATATTATTTTAAAAAATATTGCAAACAATAGATTAAAAGCAATAGTCTCACTAGAGCATTGGATGGGCAGCCAGTATTTTAATACACTCGATTATGAAATTCAAAATGAGTGGATTCAAATTTCCCCAGATAAAAATGAAGGTTCTCTACCTGATACAATTGACTATCTATTGGGATTATCAAGGATATTAGAAGCTGAATATGCTAAATATATAAAACTATATCCCGATATGGAAATAGTAGATAAATATAAAGCTCTTTTAGAATTACAATTAAAATATAATTTAAGATTACCAGACTCTATATCTAAGGTTTCAGATTACTATTATGAATGTGCTTTTTATAAAGGAAATTCTACACTAGGAGCAGAATTATTAGTTCTATTGCTAAAAATAAAGGATCAAAGCAAAGTAAATCTACTTTTATCAAATCAAATTGTTGAGACAACAGACAAAATATTAAAACTACGTAAGCATGGAGCAAATGTAGCTTTAAGTATTGATATAAAAGAATTAAACTATCTTCGTGAAGAAGTATTAAAAATAACTAAATTATTAGGAGTTGCATTATGAGTGACAATGAAAAAATAATTGAAGAAGTAAAGAATTTGGAACCAAAGACAGATAAATTTAATCCAGTTGAAAAAGAAATTCAACTTTCCCAAAAGGAAAACGAGTTGAAAGAAAAAGAAGAAAAACTTCACCAACTCCAAGTTGTTTTGGACAAAGAAAAAAATGAATGGTTAGCAACTGAGATACAAAGAGAAACTGATTTGAGATCTCGATTGTATTCCATAATGAACTCTAAAATGCAAGAGTTATCAAAAGAACTCGCTCAGAAAAGAGATGAATTTGAAAAAAATCTAAAAGCTGAGAAAGAATCATTTGATAAAGATAATGATGACAAGTTGAATAATTTAAAATCCCAAGAAGAATCTTTAGTTGAAGAGCGAAAAAAATTTGCATTAGAAAAAAAATCAGTTGACCGAGAGAAAATAAGAATAAACCAAAAAGAAGAAATCCTTTCTGAAAGAGAAGATAATATAAATCAAGAAATCTCAGATAGACTTTCCGAAAAACAGCATCAATATGAAATTGATTTGTCTTTGAAAGACCAAACTATAAAAGATTTAGTAAGCAAAAACGAAGAACTCTCAAATAAATTAAATAAATTCGAAAGTTTTGAGGCTTTATATGGCAATTCCCCTGACAAGATTAAAAATGATTATGAATCTTTTGAAAATAGAATCAAAGAATTAGAAAGAAAAATTGCAACATTGCCTCCAAAAGAAATTGAAATACAACTTTCCTCAAAACAAAGTGAATACAACCAACTTTTTAAGCTATATTCAGAACTGGAAAAGGAAAATCAAAACTTTAGAGTTCAATTATTTGACAGTTCACGTGAAAAATTGGAAATTGAAAAGGCAAAACTCATTCGAGAAAAAAATCGATTAGAAAATGATTTAAAAACACTTAACAAGATAAATGAGAGTTTACAAAATAATCTTAATCGACTTGCAAAACCAGAAATGATGGTTGAACAGCAGCAATCAAGATTAGAAGAAATAAAAAATCTTAGATTTGAAACAAAACAGATTGAATATAAGTTCATGAATGTGGAAAATGAAATTGATTGGCTTAATAATATTTATAACAACTGTGAGGATTTCAAATTCCATTTTAATAAACGAATATTGTATGCATTTCACACTGCGTTAAAGATTTCTGATTGGTCAATAATCACAGTCCTTGCAGGTGTTAGTGGAACAGGTAAATCAAAATTACCTGAATTATATTCAGCATTCGGTGGTATTAACTTTATTAATATTCCTGTTCAACCAAGTTGGGATAGTCAGGAATCCATGTTAGGTTATTTTAACTCAATTGATAATCGTTTTCAGGCAGAACCATTACTAAAATATCTTGTTCAGTGTACCGAATCTTCTCCATACAATGATTGTATGAGTATTGTATTACTTGATGAAATGAATTTAGCTCATATCGAACATTATTTTGCAGATTTCTTAAGTAAACTTGAAGAAAGACGAATTAAAGATAAGAATAATTTACCCAAAATTGAAATAAAACTAGGAGCTCAATGTCCATCATACTTCCTTAATTTAGTGCGATCTGTACTGTGGGTTGGAACAATGAATCAAGACGAAACAACAAAAGCACTATCGGATAAGGTTATTGATAGAGGACTCATCATTAACTTTCCACGTCCTACAACATTAGTTTCAATGAGTCAAAATGAGACAATTACAAAGAAAATTATTAATAAAAATTCTGACGGTTCTACTTCACGAAATATGATTAAGAAAAATGATTGGATGAAATGGGTTGTTAGAAAAATTGAATCTGATGAACAATCAAATGAAGTTGTTTCATTTATTAATAAATTAAAACTCACAGTTGAACAGATAAACAATTATTTAGAACCTGTTGGCAGAGCAATGGGACATCGAGTATGGCAGTCTATTGAATATTACATTTATAATTATCCAACTGTACGCAATCTTATGATAAATAATAATGATGGGAGTCTTTCTAATAACTTAAAAAATGAAATACAGATTGCATTTGAAGATCAAATTGTTCAAAAAGTGATGCCCAAGTTAAGAGGAATAGAGGATAGATCGATTGGGAAAACATGTCTTGACAATATTCATGATTTACTTGTTAATGAGGGACTTGGAAATTTGGAAGAAGACTTTAATACAGCAAGAGAACTTGGATATGGTCAATTTATATGGAGTAGTGCAAAATATCTAAAAGAAGAAAAATGATGAATACGTTTATTAAAACATACGAAGATTATTGCAAAGCTTTCAAAACTGAAGAAGAAAAAAATACAGCATATTTATTACTTTCTCTTCAAACTTGGCTTATTAATATCGATGATATATTTCTTAAAGATGACTCAATTTCTAGTAGCTTAGATCAGCTTTTAAATAGAAGTACAATAAGTATAATTCCAACCGAAGACTACTTAACTTGGATTGTAAAACATGTTATTAATTCAATTGAATATCTTTCTAAGCATATGAAAGAAGATATTCTTCGAGAAAATATTAAGATGCCTTTTTACAAGGCCAAAGAATTTAATAGTCAATGTTTTAATTGGTTAAGTAGACAGCCTGGTGATAATATAAAGGAAAAAATTGTAAATTCCTCAAAAAATATTTTAGCTGTTAAACGACGTATGTCCTATAATACGGGTGAAAATAGATTATATATTTCCTTAGTTAAAGAAATACTTAATTATGAATTAATTAAAATACAATACATCAATGAAAGGAATATTAATCTAGAAGAAAAAAGAGCTATCGAATTATTTCAAACAATTCTTCAGAATAACGATTATAATGAAATTGAACCTTGGGGAAATGGTTTGCCAAATAATACCTTATTAGCAGACAGAAACTATAGACAAATATGGTCAGCATGGAATACTTTACGTGTAATGGATAAAAATATCTCAAAATTGTCAGATAACATTATTGAAAAACAGTGTTTATGTTATTTTGTAGATTGTGTTTCTATGTTGAGTAATTTTCTAAAATTTCCACAATGTCCTGTAAAATATGATGTAGAAGAATTTAGTTTAGATATTTTCACATATACAGATTTTTTTGGAATTGATAATGCTGGTAATAAATGTATTTTTCATAGACTAAACAATCAAATTGTAATAGAGTATTTAACAAATACAATTGATATAAAATTAGATTTGTCAAAAATTACTTTTGTAACAAAGGAACGTGTTATCTCATTTGAAAACAATGTAGGTTCTAAGAATAAAATTCTTTCTTTAATTGTAAAAAAGCTTGGATTTGAAAGTAACATTCAAGTACCAATAAAATTAATTACTGTAAAAGAAGACAGTATTTGCATAGATCTCTATTCAGTTAGACCAACCTATATTAATGATGACAATAAAATAACTAATATTCCTGGGTTAGCTTTATTACAAGAATTTAATATAAATGGAAGAAATGAATTACTTCCATGTGATACTTCGAAAGCTTTATATTCTGATATTCCAATTTTTTCTTTTATTAATTGTATTGAAAATTCTTATGCTGAGAAATTATCCTTTCTCACCCATTTATTAGAAAAATACTATAAAACAAATAATACCACAATTCTTATTCCCGATAAGTTTGACGTGTTTCAATTAAGTTCTGTTATTAAAGCTGTAAAAACAATTAGTTCTGATATATTTACAATTCCTCGTAGTATAGGAACTGTTTTTTATCAGACAATGTGCGATGCATCTATTTCTGAAAAAGATGTATTTATAGTTGCAGATTTTGTCGACAATTATCTTTCATTAACCATAATTAAAGGCCAAACAAATCTCGAAATAAAAAATCAAATTAATGACTATAATGGGATTGTATGGGAACGGCATCCAACTAAGACTTTTGATTGTAGGCAAAAAGTAAGAGATTTTTGTACATCAATTAATAATAATTCAAATATTGATCTCTATAATTTAATTAACATATTTGGATTTTCAGGTACAAGAGAAGAATTAAGACATATTCCATTAATTAATGCAAATGGCTCAATATTTTCATTTAACTTAAATTCAGATTTATATAAAAAATTATCTAATTTTTATTTTAGTATAGATTCCTATATTAATAGTTATATTGATGATAATGTGGGCATATTAAAAGGAAAAAAAATCCATATTGTTAGTCTAAATCATACATTAACTTACAATGGAGATTATGAGTTTGGATACAATTCAATTATTTCTTCATTGAAAGGATGTAAGTATTATCAAACTCTTCAAAACACTTCAAAGATTCAATTATGGAAAGATTACTTACCAAGTCTTTCTATAAAATTATTGTATGGAAGTTTTGATTTAATCAGAGATGAGGCAATTTATCCAATAATTAATGTTGACCAGAAAATTCAAATTAAAGAATCTTTCATTTTAAGTAAGGGTAAAAAAGAATATCAATTTTCATTAGTGAAGGGCGATTCAAATCAAACCTCTCGTTATGCAGCTATTGTAAAGAATCAAGTTTTCCCTTTACCTGTAGATGTAGAATGTGAACTTAAACTTACATATAGGTATGGATCAGATAAACCATTTACCTTATTCTTTTCTCCAAAGCAACAAGATCAAAAGTATCTATTTAGAGAAGCAAAGGTACTTTGGGAAAAAATAACAGAATACCCTTATGAGGACTTAATATATCCTGCCTTCCCAAAGCAAAAAAATTGGACAAACTTATTAAGTGAAAATGCAAGTGATATTACATATATTAATGATGTATTTAAAGCTCTTAATTATCATTGTTTTGATTTGAAAAATATTCAGTATTCACTTTTGGGACATAAAGAAGGGCAAAGAACAATCAAATTTAAAACTGAGATTGATGGCGAACAATCCGAAATAATTCTAA
Source organism: uncultured Treponema sp. (assembly GCA_937890485.1). GTDB lineage: Bacteria > Spirochaetota > Spirochaetia > Treponematales > Treponemataceae > RGIG9060. The sequence continues at coordinate 4,182 of CALBXN010000129.1, read as the reverse complement.
ATGAAAGATATATTGAAAATGATGATGCTCAATATCGTCATTTCTCCTTTGATAATATAGGTTCTATTTCTATGAACTTATCATTACTTGAGGAGAAAGATTCAGCTAATATTTTATCTGTTTCATTACCTGATAATATAAACTGGTTTGGTCCTCCAAATAATAAAACATGCATAATATATCTTGATATAGGAAACAATGAAACCATAAAAGTATTCATCTCGCAAAGTCAATTTGAGTTTCCAGAAGATTTTTCATTTGATGTTAAAGAATTATCATTTTCACTTTCTGAACCAAGAATAAATTCTCATAGATTATATTTGAATGATTCATTCGAATGGAGAAAAAATGATCATGGTTATTATTGCTTTAAATCAATTCTAATTGATGGAACCTATCAAAATGTTGCATTTTATAGCAGCTATTTTCAGGATCCATTTGATTTTAATATACAAAATATTTCCTTTGAAATCGAAGAAAAAGCTGGAAAATATAAAGCTACAAAAATTAGAAATGAAGATATCAAATCATATACAGCGACACGAATAAATCTTACTAATAGTAGATTAAAAAGGTTTTTTGCTCATAATATAAGAATAGGGGATAAACCTCCTTCTTATTTTTATACTAAGACTTATACAGTGTTTCAAAGAATTTTTTCAAACAATCTTCCATTTGATAGTTCTGAATGTCCAAGCGAACTAAGAGTACAACTTATGAATAATGTTGGTAAATTAATTAACATTATAGATAGAATGAAGAACCCTTTTATCAAGGCAAGACTTATTAGCATGTTATGTATGATTTCAGATATTGATAGTCAATTATGTATAGATTATTTATGTCACATAATTCAACAAAAAAATGAAAAAGATTTGGTACCTCATATTGGCTATTCTTTAGGAAATCTTAAAACAGATAGTCAAAAAAGGTTACTATCCAAAATCGAATCACTTCCTGAATCCGTTGTTATTTGTATATTAGCAAAAGCAATATGGCTAGATTCAAAATTAATTTTAAATTTAGACAAAAATTTTGTATTGAAATGGTTAGATCTTGCCATAGATAATCTAGAAAACTATATGCATGATGAAAAGAAAATTAATTTATCATATGCACTAGAATTTATATTAGGAGTATTTAGATTACGTTCATGCAAAGATGAATATGTTTTAAAATATCTTTCTCTAAATAATGATAAAATAAAACTTTTATACCTTCATATTGAAAAAATCATTCACGAAAAGATAAAGTTTAAATCTTTTTTAAAGCTCCAAATCGAAAACAAAGGAGCATACCAAGATATTCCTGATTTGCTTTACGCATTACTTATTTACATTACAGGTCAAAAAGGTGAAGAAGGAATTATGATTTCTGGAATTTCTGACATTGAAGAAGAGGGAGAAGCATAAAAATGTCTCAAAAATTTATTACTTTTTTAGGAACAGGACCATATAAAGTGTGTAGGTACTTATTAGATGGTAAAATAAGTAACGATGTGATTTTTATTCAAGAAGTTATTATAAAAGAAATCTGTAAAAATTTTACAAAAGATGATGAAATTCTAATTTTTCTTGATGATGGTGCAAAACAGGCTAATTGGAATAGTTTAACGCAGGTATTACGTAACTTAGGATTAAAATGTAAAATCACAGATATTGATATCACAGAAGATATTAAGAATGACATTTGGGCAATTTTCGAATTAATATATAATCATCTTGAGATAAATGATTCCTTATTTTTTGATGTAACACATAGTTTTAGATATTTACCAATCGTATGTTTTTCTGTTCTATCATATGCAAAGTACTTAAAAAATATACATGTAAAGGGAATTTACTATGGAGCTTTTGAATTAAGAGATAAGGATAAAAATATCTCTCCAATTATTAATCTCGTAGATTGTTATAATTTAATGGAGTGGGCAAACGCTGCAGATTTATTTACAAATTACGGGATTACAGATAAGTTAAAAAAAATAGTAGATGGAACAACGGCAAATACATACCATGATGAATCTAGGAAACTTGTATTTAATATTAATAGTATTACAAAAAACATGAATTGCAATCGTGGACAAAAAATAATCGAGGGTAATCTTTTTAAAAATTGTTCAAAACAAATAAAGGAAATATCACAAGAAAATATTCTGCCTGCATTTAAACCTATACTTGAGAAGGTTCAAGCAAAAATCGAGAATTTCAGTTTGAATTCACCAAATAATTTTCTTCCAGCAACAAAATGGTATTTGAAACATGATATGATTCCTCAAGGTATTACGATGCTTCAAGAAGGATTAATTACCTGGTTATTGTCAAAATATAATTTAGATTTTCAAGACAGACTTTTAAGAGAGACGATAAGTGCATTATTATCTAAAAGATTTGATAATAAAACAGAATGGATTCCACCAAGAAACTATGAAACATATAAACTTCAGGCAGAGACAATCATGAATGATAAGAATTATACGCTATTCTGTCCTATTTATAAAAAAATTACTGAAATACGTAACGACGTTAATCATGGTGGTTTCAGAAAGAATTCAATGTCTCCTGAATTAATTAAAGAAAAAATGCAGATTTATTATGAAGAAATAAAATCAATAATTGATTTGGAAACAGACTGATGGGAGAAGGAGGATTATGATTACAATTGCATTAGATGAGGGTGGACATTTTGAAAATTTAAAACCATCAGAAAGCTGTATGTACATTGGTGGTATTGTCTTTCAATGCAAAGATAATGATGCGAGAAAAAAAGAATTACAAAGACTCCAAGATTATTTTATAGAGATATGTAACCAAGAAGGTTGTAAGTATCCTCGAGATCTTCATTACAATTGGATGAATGGGCAGGTAATTAATGGAGGAACAGCAACAAAAGTAAAAAATGCAATAATATCTACTCTTCCTTATTTTCTAAATGGGACAGGAAAATGGGCTATGAATCCCCCAAAAGGAACGTACTATTTATATGCTCTTGTTGGAGATAAAAATGGTATTAATTATTTTGAGGAAAATGGAATTAATGCCATAAATTCTGATGAAGAAATTAGTAATCTTATTAATGATAATGTTTCTAGCAATAGATATGAGCACATGGCCTATAGAGCGTTGGAAGATCTTTTGTTTTATAATACTAGGATTAAAGATAATAATGTACGTCTAAATTTAGCAACAAGAGTAATATATTTAAAAAATGATAGAAATCTTGAAAAAGAAACAATACAGACTGGTCATGAGAAGCATGATATGTATGATTCTACTTTCAAGGCAACAACTTTGAGTAGTTATCGCGCCGCTCTTGTTTCAATGATTCAAGATAGTAATCGAAAAAATATTCAATTTGATGCTATTAATGTTGAGTCAATTTTCTATGGAAATAATCCTCAACATAATTTAAGACAAGGTTTTTTGTATTTATCAGACATTATTTGTAATATATATGCATCTCTTTTAAAATATTCTAATCAAGCAGATAGTGGAATAGAACAATTATGGGAAAAATGTCAGCAATATACTCCACAAAGATTTTATGTTTGGACCTATAATGACTTTGACCAAAAATATAGAGAAATTTATAAATCATTTACAAATAAAGATTATTATCATTCCTTAAAAAATATGTATTTGATTTCTAAGAAAAGTGAAAAAAGTGCTCGAATTTATGATTGTCTTTGGTTTGACGATATAAAAAAGAATATTTTGTTTTCTAACAATGAAGATGAATTTTCTTATGTTAAAAACGCAATTTCCTTATTAGAAAAAGAATTGACAGAATCAAAGATTAAGGTTGAAGTAGCACGTTCAGTATTTAATTTCTTAAAATCTAAAGCAGAAGAACTTTGCAATAAAACCCAGAATGAATCACAAAAATATGGTTTACTTTACAATCTTTATAAATCAGAAATGGCAATTTGTAATCATGAGGGAGATCCTGAAGCTTCTGAGGAGGCATTTAATAAGTGCCGAAATTATTCAAGATATGTAAATGTTGAAGATTTCACAGAATTACAAAATATGTATTCAGTAAAATTATGCGATTCCCTCAATTTTGAAGAAGCTATTAAAGTAACAAAAAAGACTTGTGAATATGAAGACTTGTTACATACGATAAAGGAAGAAATAAATCCTTCTGAAACTAAATTTATACATCAAGGAAGAACTTATAGTCAGC